>NZ_FOXR01000022.1:0-39950 GCF_900115765.1 Caldicoprobacter faecalis
CGAGTTTTAGTGGTTGTAAGTGATGATTTCCCAGGTATTATCGAGACCGTCAAAGCTGTATATCCATATGCTGATCATCAGCTCTGTTTTGTACATCTTCAAAGAAATATCCGCAAATATATGACCAAAGCTGACGCCACAGAATTTAATAAAGAACTCGATAAAATAAGGTTTGCTTCTTCTTTCGATGAAGCTATTCAAAAATTTTATGACCTTTGCAGTAAATTTAAGAGTAAATATAGCCGATACATGAACCTTCTTATGGAGAAAGCAGAACATTATATGGTTTTTACCAAATACCCCGAATCCTTGAGAAAGCATATTTATACTACCAACAGTGTAGAGAGTATCAATAGCCTGATTGAAAAAATTCGGATAAGGTCGGGTGGTTACTTCAACTCTGTTGAAGTATTGGAAATCAACATATATTTACAGAGGGAGAACTTAAGGCGAACAAAATGGAAAAAAGCGGTACCAATGATAAATGCTTACATTTATGAAATACAACAAATTTTCCAGTTACGTTACTTTAATCAGACACAAAATTCTTGACAACTCTCGACTAACCGCTTGTATTAAGATTTGTGGCTTTAGCTTCTTTTTTAGATACTCCTTCCCATATGAGGTCAGATTCTTCAGTAAGTGAAAACGGTCACTTATTTGTAAAGCCCCCGGATGTGCATCTGCAATTGCATTATTATAGGTGACAGACCCGTCTCTCGATACCACATGAAGATTTGGGTATGTTTTTAGCCACTTGCAGACAGCTATTACATTCTCCTTATCAACAACAGGTATTTCTTTTTTTTAAGAGGTTGCAGATAGTACTTTTACCAACATCCGCAACATTCTCCCTCAGAGTTTTAGACGCCGCAACAGAACTGCAATTTAATGACAGGCGTACAATTTCATCCTCAAGGCGTTGTGTTTTCTTCGCCTTATCGGAAATGAAATCAAATCTTTCTGCAAAAGTAGTATGATTACAGTCAGGATTATTACAAAACATCTTTCTATTACGCATAATAATAAATACCTTATTACCTTGTATTGGAAGATCCTGAAAGGTTCTGCTATATGTGGAATGTGTTTTGGATGATGGCCAACCGCAGAATGGACATATTACTTCTTTACGGTTGGAAGCTACTGTTATATAGCATCTGCCATTAATTATTTCATGACAAATGTAGTCTAGATTTTGATCTAACTGCTTAATAAACTCATCCATAAAATGACCTCTTTTCTTTTGTTTAATACTTTTTCATTATACCATACTTTTATATTAAATCAACTAACTCTGGAAAGAACCAATTATACACCGGCAGTGACAATCTGACTGGTCGTTTTATGTTCTTGGTATTGTTACACAAATGCTTATGGGAAGCATAACTTTTTCATATGGACGATGAAAGCTGGAAAGGAATACATATATTGTAGTCAGTATTGCATCCGTAGCGTATGTAGTTGAGCTGTGTTGGCTTATTGGAAGCTATCGCATTCCCATTATAACATAGCGACATGAACTTGTGGTTGAAACGTATTAGCCTAATGGAATTGATAAAAAACCATCATTGTATTTGATTAACGCTGCATCATCAGGTTGTATGTAAGTATGGCAAATATAAACACGCAGTACTAGCAATCAAATGGAAAGATTTGTAATAATTTTAATTATGATTTGGAGAGGAGTGAAATCCCTTGTGCGGGATTGTTGGCTGGATAGACTGGGAGAATGATTTAAGGCGACAGACCGCGATACTGAAAAATATGATGGATACCCTCGTAAATCGGGGCCCCGATGCATCTGGAATGAGGGTATCCCAGCACGTAGCTTTGGGGCACAGAAGGCTTATTGTAGTGGACCCTGAAGGCGGTGGGCAACCCATGGAACGCAGGGTAGGGGGCAAAAGCTTTGTTATAGTTTACAACGGGGAGCTATACAATACAAAGGAGTTAAGGGATCAGCTCAAGGAGCGCGGATATGAGTTTCAATCCTATTCAGATACTGAGACTCTTTTAGTTTCTTATATAGAATGGGGGCCTGAATGCGTAAAGCGCTTAAATGGGATATTTGCTTTTGGCATCTGGGATGAAATGAATGAATGCCTGTTTTTAGCGCGGGACAGGTTCGGCGTTAAACCCCTTTTTTATGTAAAGAAGGATAATGCCTTATTTTTTGGTTCCGAGATAAAGGCCTTATTGGCCCATCCTGATGTACAGCCGTGCGTTGATGAAGAAGGCCTGGCTGAGATCTTTGCCTTGGGCCCGACTCGAACGCCTGGCCATGGCGTATTTCGCGGTATAAAAGAATTAAAGCCGGGCTGCTGTATGCTATATACACGGCGGGGTACTAATGTGTGGCGGTACTGGGTTTTGGAAAGCTTACCCCATACCGATGACGTTGATACCACAGCGGTCAAAGTGCGCTATCTGTTACAGGATGCTGTGGAGCGGCAGCTGATAGCAGATGTGCCGGTATGCACATTGCTGTCAGGGGGCTTGGATTCCAGTGCTTTAACGGCTTTTGCGGCAGAGTCGTATGATAAAAAAGGGATGGGACCTTTGCATACATTTTCCATTGAATATGAAGGAAACGAAAGTTTTTTTAGGCCCAACCAGTTTCAGCCGGAATCGGATGAACGGTGGGTACGGCTGGTTTCCGAGTTTTTAGGGACGTGTCATCGCACTGTCAAAGTTGACACCCGTCAGCTGGTGGATGCTTTGGCAGCGGCTGTCCGTGCCCGCGACTTGCCCGGAATGGCCGATATAGATTCTTCGCTGTATCTGCTGTTTCGAGAGGTTAAAAGGCATGCCACTGTAGCGCTGTCGGGTGAGTGTGCTGATGAAATATTTGGTGGTTATCCCTGGTTTCATAGGCAGGACCTGCTTCAAAGCGCCACTTTCCCGTGGTCCAGATCTCTGGATAAGCGGTTGTCCGTGCTCTCTGAAGAACTGCGTTCAAGAATAGATTTTAAAGGATACGTAGCCGAACGGTATAGAAGTACACTGGCCGAGGTACCCTATCTTGACGGGGAGGATTGGCTGGAGAAGCGAAGGAGAGAAATGTTTTATCTTAACATAACGTGGTTTATGTCCCAGCTTCTGGAAAGAAAGGACAGGATGAGCATGGCCAATGGGCTTGAAGTGCGGGTGCCTTTTTGCGATCACAGATTGGTGGAATATGTATGGAACATTCCCTGGGAGATGAAGACCTGGGGACAGCGCGAAAAAGGGATCCTGCGTAAAGCGCTGGAGGGAGTACTGCCAAAACCTGTACTGAACCGGAAGAAGAATCCCTATCCTAAAACGTATAACCCATCATATACGCAAGCGGTGGTGTGTGAGCTTAACAGGATAATAAGTTGTCCTTCGTCGCCCCTTGTGCAGTTGATAGATGTTGCTGCTGTGAAGGCTTTGCTCGAAGAAGTAATGAGCAGTCAAGACAGTACTCCGTGGTTTGGCCAGCTTATGACGGGGCCTCAATTTTGTGCATATTTGATTCAAGTTGACATGTGGCTCAGGCAATACGGCATCAATGTAGTTTCTGATATGGCTTATGGAATGCACGAAGAATATAATCCTGCCTTATGTTTTGAATAAAAACCGTGAATTTTACTGGTATCCTCAAAAGAAATATAATTAACACTGGAAATGCAAATGAAAATCTGTTGTTTGGAGGGTTATGTGAATGGTTAAGGCTGTTGTAGGTGCCAATTGGGGCGATGAAGGGAAAGGTAAGATTACCGATATGTTGGCGGCAGAGTCGGATATAGTGGTCAGGTTTCAGGGAGGGAGCAATGCGGGGCATACAATAATAAATAGTTACGGGAAGTTTGCTCTGCATATGCTGCCCTCGGGAGTGTTTTATCAGCATGTAACTAATGTGTTGGGACCGGGCGTTGCTCTCAATATAGAGGTGCTTATAAAAGAATTGAAAGCTTTGGAAGAGAAAGGGGTGCCACGGCCCAACATTCTCATATCTGATCGCGCTGAGGTGGTAATGCCGTGGCATATACTGCTGGACAGATATGAAGAAGAGAGGCTGGGCAGCAGGCAGTTTGGCTCTACCAAATCAGGTATTGCGCCGTTTTATTCGGACAAGTACTACAAGGTTGGAATACAGGTGTGTGACCTCTATTATCCTACCGTATTGAAGGAAAAAATAGATTCTATACTGGAAGTTAAGAATTTATGGCTCAAAACCCTTTACAATGCTCCTCCTATAGATGGGCAAAGAGTTTATAATGATTTTTTGAGGCTGGGCAAAGAGATAGAGCATATGGTGTCTGATACCACTGCTTTTTTGCACAAGTCAATTAAAGAGGGCAAGAGGATTTTGTTGGAGGGGCAGCTGGGTGCGCTGAGGGACCCCGACCACGGGATTTATCCCTTTACCACATCCTCGTCTCCGTTGGCCGGCTTTGCTGCCGTGGGTGCAGGTATTCCACCTTATGAGATAAACGAAATTATAGCCGTCGTCAAGGCCTATTCCACATGTGTCGGAGCAGGTCCCTTTGTATCCGAGATATTCGGAGGAGAGGCGGCAAATCTTCGCGAGAGGGGCGGTGACGCCGGAGAATATGGGGCTACAACCGGTCGCCCTCGAAGGATGGGATGGTTTGATGCGGTTGCAACAAGGTATGGCTGCAGGGTGCAGGGTGCGACCTGTGTGGCACTGACGCTGCTGGATGTGCTGGGATATTTCGATGAGATACCTGTATGCGTTGCTTACGACATCGAAGGAGATATCACGCAGGACTTTCCTGTTACGCCCTTGCTTTTGAAAGCTAAACCTGTATATAAGATGTTTCCTGGCTGGAGATGTGATATAAGCAAGGTCAGGAAGTACAGTGACCTTCCGGATAATGCTAAAAGATACGTGGAGTTTATAGAGGAGTTCATAGGCATTCCAATGCTTTAAAACAAGTTAAGATGATATCAAATGGCCCGAAGAGGGAAGACATAATATTGAGGTAGATACCTTGAAGGAGCTATGCGTCTTATACACAAGCAAGCTCATGGATATGGCGTTGTTGGCTGGAAATTTACAGATGCTTTTATAAAAAGAAGATTTAAAGAGGATTTTTTGAAATAGTGTAGAAATTTATATGTACTATGGTATTTTTTTAAAAGCATCGGAGGAGGAGTAAAAGTGAATATCTATATAATGGTGGATGCTGAGGGTATAAGCGGCATTTTTGATTCCGAACAGGTGATGGCATCTGGCAGCCGGTACAGTGAAGGACGAGAGCTGATGGTACGGGACATAAATGCATGCGTTGAGGCCTGCAAGGAGGCAGGGGCGAAAAAAGTCTATGTCAGGGATTGCCATGCAAATGGGACAAATGTCATATGGAGCAAGCTCTCGAGCCTTGCAGATTATTATATAGTTGGTTACACCGGTCAAGATCGCTTTCCAGGGCTGGATGAATGCGATGGTGTAATTCTATTGGGATATCACTCTATGGCCGGGACTTCCGGTGGTATACTCGAGCATACCATGAGTTCGGCTTCTATACAAAACTATTGGGTCAACGGCCAGAAGGTGGGGGAGATTGCCATTGATGCTGCTATCGTGGGAGAACGCGGCAAGCCTGTCATAATGGTTTCGGGGGATGACAAGGCTTGCCGTGAAGCCGAGGCGTTTTTGCCGGGAGTGGTCACTGCCGAAGTGAAAAAGGGTATCACTTGGAAAGGCGGGATGTTGTTGCCGCCAGAGAAAGCCTATGTTCTCATCAAACAAAAAACAAAAGAGGCAATTTTGAAATTGCCTCATCTGAAGCCATTCGTCTTTGAAAAGCCAATAAGATTGCGGGTTGAGCTTACAGAAAGAGGTATCCTGCCGCCACAGTATTCAAAACCGTATATGAAGATCATCGATGGCAGGACATATGAGGTTGAGGGGTCTACCATGGAAGAGGCGCTGTTTAGGCTTTAGCCCTCTAATTTTTTTATCAGCAGTTCGTTTATAAGTTGCGGGTTGGCCTTGCCTTTGGTGGCTTTCATGGCCTGTCCCACTAGGAAACCGATTGCCTTTTTCTTACCCTTTTTGTAGTCGGCTACTGAATTCGGATTTTCCTGGATCACCCTTTCGACTACTTCGAGAAGGACCGATTCATCGTTTAAAACCTCAAGGCCCTGCTCCTTGACTATTGTCTCGGGGTCTTTGCCGGTGTCAAACATCTCTTCAAAGACTTTTTTGGCTGTAGGGCCGTTTATTACTCCCTTGTCTATCAAGGCCACCAGCTTGGCCAGATATGCTGGTGGGAATGGGATTTCGGCTATTTCCATGTTCTTTTCCCTCAGTATTCGCAGCATATCTCCCATGACCCAGTTGCTGACTGCTTTGACGTTGGTGCTTGCCTTTGCTGCTTCTTCGAAAAAGTCGGACAGCTCCTTTGAAGATGTTAAGACCCCTGCATCGTATTCTGGTAAACCGTACTCCGATATATACCTCTGCTTTCTGGCGTCGGGAAGCTCGGGCAGTTCATTTTTTAATCTTTCAATGAGCTCTTTTTTAATTATCAAGGGAGGCAGGTCGGGTTCGGGGAAATACCTGTAATCCTGCGCGTCTTCCTTGCTTCTCATGGGATAGCTTTCTCCCTTGGCATCATCCCAGCGCCTGGTTTCCCTGTGGATCACTCCACCGGATTTTATGACTTCTATTTGGCGGGCAACTTCGGCCTCTATAGCCCTGTATACAGCCCGGAAGGAGTTCAAGTTTTTCATCTCTGTCCTCTCGCCCAGCTGTTTGGAACCTTTAGGGCGAACAGAGATGTTGACGTCGGCGCGGAGGGAACCTTCCTCCATCTTGCAGTCAGAAACCCCTATGAACTGCAGTATGGCTTTGAGCTTCTCAAGGTAGGCCTTTGCTTCTGCTGCCGAGGATATATCGGGTTCGCTCACTATTTCAATGAGCGGCACCCCTGTACGGTTGTAATCCACAAAGGAATAGTTGCCGTATTCGCTGTGTACCAGCTTGCCGGCATCTTCCTCTATGTGGATTCTGTTTATGCGTATTTTCTTTTTCCCGTTTTCGGTCTCGATTTCAACGTACCCGTCCTTGCACAGCGGCAGGTCGTACTGGGATATCTGATACCCCTTTGGCAGGTCGGGGTAAAAGTAATTCTTTCGGTCCTGCTTGGTAAAAAGGGATATTGTGCAGTTTGTGGCCAGTCCGGCTTTTATTGCATATTCAACTGCCTTCTTGTTTAAAACCGGCAGCGTTCCCGGCATGCCAAGGCAAATGGGGCAACAGTGGGTGTTTGGCTGGCCACCAAATTCGGTGGTACATGAGCAGAATATCTTTGATTTGGTGGATAGCTCAGCATGTACTTCCAATCCGATTACCGCTTCGTATTCCATCGGTTTCACCTCTATCATTGTTTTGTCCAATTTTGGTTAGAATTTAATTTTACTCGTTTAAACTGGGCCTCGCTTTGTGAAAATCCGTGTTCTGCTCAAATGTATAAGCCGCTCTTATAATGGTTGTCTCGTCAAATCGCTTTCCGATGATTTGAAGCCCTATGGGCAGGGACTTGCTGTCAAACCCGCAGGGGATTGAAATGGCAGGAAGCCCGGCGATGTTGACGGGGACCGTGAATATATCTTCCATATACATTTGAACAGGGTCGTTGATCTTTTCGCCTATCCTGTATGCTGTTGTGGGGGATACCGGTCCTATGATGATGTCGTACTCCTCAAAAGCCTTATTGAACTCACGGGTTATGATAGTTCTTGCTTTGAGGGCCTTTTTGTAGTATGCGTCATAGTATCCCGAACTCAATACATATGTGCCCAGGAGTATCCGCCGTTTTACCTCGGTGCCAAATCCCTCGCTCCTTGACCGCATGCAAAAGTCCAGCATGTCTTTGGGGTTGGCAGCCCTGTAGCCAAATTTTACGCCATCGTATCTAGCAAGGTTGAAGCTGGCTTCAGCAAGGGCTATTATGTAGTATGTAGGCACCACATACTCCATAATGGGGATTGAGATCTCTTCGCATCGCGCACCCAGGTCTGAGAACACTTTGACGGCGTTGAGCACAGCATCCCTTATATCCTTTTGTACGCTGTCATCGATAAATTCACGGGGCACGCCGATCTTCATTCCTTTAACATCATTGATCAGCGCTTTTGTGTAGTCGGGGTGTTGCCTTCTTGAGGAGGTTAAATCCATCGGGTCATGGCCTGCTATCGCGTTCAAAACCAGCGCACAGTCGGTTACCGTTTTGGTCAAAGGTCCGATCTGGTCAAAGGAAGACGCATAGGCTACAAGGCCGAACCTCGAAACCAGGCCGTAAGTCGGCTTTAAACCGACGCAGCCGCAAAATGAGGCAGGCTGCCTTATGGAACCACCGGTGTCCGACCCAAGAGCGTATATGGCTTCCCCTGCGGCTACTGCGGCCGCCGATCCACCGCTTGATCCGCCCGGTACCCTTTCGGTATCCCACGGGTTTTTGGTCTTTTTAAAGTGGGAGCTTTCTGTAGAGCTTCCCATGGCAAACTCGTCCATGTTCAGCTTGCCAAGCAACACTGCCCCGTTGTCGTAAAGCTTTTTAACCACATGGGCATCGTAAGGTGGTACAAAATTGCTCAGCATTTTGGAAGCGCAGGTGGTGGGTATGCCCCTGGTACATATATTGTCTTTAATGCCCATGGGTATGCCCGCCAAGGGAGAGTTTAAAGTGCCATCGTCTATCATCTTTTGGACCTTTTCGGCCTGTTCCATGGCCTGCTTTTCAGTGACGGTTATATAGCACTCAAGCTTTGAGTCCAGGCTCTCTATTCTGTCTAGCATGTATCTCGTCAGTTCAGGTACGCTGATCTCTCTTTTGCTTATCAGGTCATGCAGCTGGCTTATGGTGTATTCATGAAGCTTCACGAACTTCCCTCCGTTCTCTTAAACGTTGGATGTTATGTTGTTTTTGGTAAAAGTTGTAAATAAAGCTTTTTGTTGTTATTTTTAATATGCTAATTTTCTGAGACCGTATCTTGCCCGTAAAAGAGAAAAAACGGCACTAAAGGATAGACGGATTGGCTTTTGGAGCCTCGTTTTTACCATGATGCAATTCCAGAGTTATTCAACCACCCGTGGCACAGTGAAGTATTCTGAACCTTCCTCTTCTTCGGGGTGCAGCAAATCCTCCCTATCGTATGATTTGCCGACGATGTCGTCCCGCAGAGCGCCCTCAAATACGTCTTCATCCATGACAAGGAATTCCATGGCATCTATGTTGGATGTATCCAGCTCTTTTAACTTGTCAAAATAAGAGATAATTTTGCTTATGTCTGCCACCATGCTGTTTTTTTCGTTTTCATCAAGCTGCAGCCTTGCCAGCATTGCGATGTACTCGATTATTTCTTTTGTTATTGTCATAACAATTTACCTCCAATATCAAAAAATCAACAGAAAAACACCACATATACGAAGATAAACCTTTTGTTTTTCGGTTTCAAGAATTATTTTTTTAAAATTTTTAGGATTTTATTTTAGAAATACTTATAATAGCATTAAGTTGTGCTTATGGAAGTGTACAAGGACATAAATTTGGGTTAGAAGTCAGCCTTCGGTTGCAGGTTCTCTGGTAGATTTAAAGGTCTTTCTATAATCCGATGGGGATAGCGATGTGATGCTCTTGAATGTCCTTCCAAAGTGTGCCACGCTTCCAAACCCCACTCTTTGAGCGACTTCTATGATTTTCATGTCGGTGCCTTGAAGCAGCTTTTGTGCCTCCTTTACCCTTATGAGGTTTAAATATTCTACAAAATTGAAACCCGTTACCCGTTTAAAAAGCCTGCTTAAATAATACGGGCTTATATAAAATGTTTTGGAAAGCGTTGTGAGGCTTAGCTCTTGGCTGTAATGCCCGTTTATATACTGAACGATTTCCGAAATCTTCTGGTGTAGGGGATCGGATGCCTCTATCGTCTCTGCCAGAGATTTCCTTTTTTGTCCCCTTAAGCGGACGAGCAATACCAGCAGCTCAAGAAGATAGGCCCTAAGGCAGATGTTGTATCCCGGCGCCTTTGCTTGTTCCTCCTGCAGCATCTTGTTTAGCAGGTGTTCTACCATTATCTGTTCATAGGGTTCAAGCCTGATGACCGGGCTGTTCATGTCAAAGGCCTGCAGGAGCAGGGCTCTTTCCTTGGAAGACACGGCATTTAAGGCTTCGTCGGTAAAATCCACCAGCAGCCTTTCATGGTCGGGGATCGAGCTATCGATGGTCCTGTGTACCACATTCTTATATATGAGAACTATATCGCCTTTTTTTATGGCGTAAATCCTGTCCTGGATGAAATAGTTCCTCTCGCCGTTTAGCAGATAGTATATCTCATAATGTTCGTGGTAATGCTGAACGGGCATGGTGAAGTGCCCCCGCCTCTTTGAATGGGTGACTTTTACCAAAAATGGAGCGCTCTTCACCTTGTGTGTGCTGTATCCTGTCATCTTCCCTTCACTCTCCTCCTCAATTAAATATTAACTCAAATTTGCCGATTGATAAAGCAAAATATGAAGTGTTTTTAGCGATTTAAGCAAAAAATAAGCAGAAATTATAAAAATATTGCTCTATAATAGACGCAAAAAGAGATTTAAATCCGATAGGGAGGTAGTCAAAAATGACTAGAAGAAAGAGATATGCCATGGTAGGCATAGGCGGGAGAGCCAGGCTGTATTATGGAGCCATTGCCAGCACCTTTAAGGATACATGCGAGCTCGTCGGTTTCTGCGATATCAACAGGGTGCGCATGGATTATGCCAACAAGGTTTTGCAGGAGGAATATGGCGCAAAGCCTGTGAACACTTATACGCCGGATCAATTCGATGATATGATCAGAAATGAGAAGCCCGATGTGGTCATCGTCACCTCCATAGATCGCACTCATCATATTTATATCATTCGCGCCATGGAGCTGGGATGCGACGTAATAACCGAGAAGCCCATGACCATAGACGAGGTGAAATGCCAGGCCATCTTGGATGCCGTAAAGAAGACCGGGAGGAATTTGAGGGTCACCTTTAACTATCGCTATGCACCTCACAATACCAAGATAAAGGAGCTCATAATGAATGGGACCATCGGCGATGTGCTGTCTGTGCACTTTGAGTGGTTGCTGGATATCCACCATGGCGCCGACTACTTCAGGCGTTGGCACAGGGATAAGCGCAATAGCGGCGGGCTGCTTGTACACAAGGCGACCCATCACTTTGACCTGGTCAACTTCTGGCTGAACACCCAGCCCAAGACGGTATTCAGCATGGGGGACCTCATGTTCTATGGGCGTGAAAATGCTGAAAAGCGTGGTATATACAAGTTCTATTACAGGGCATACGGCAGTGAGCTTGCTAAGGATGACCCGTTTGCGATACACTTGGATAAGAATCCTCAGCTTAAAGCCATGTACCTGGATGCTGAGAAGGAAGATGGTTACTTGAGGGACCAGAGCGTATTCGGCGACGGTATAAGCATTGAGGATACCATGGCCGTCATGGTTCGCTACAAGAACAATGCCATCATGACCTATTCGCTGAATGCCTATATGCCATGGGAGGGCTTCAGGGTGGCCTTCAACGGCAACAAAGGCCGTATCCAGGCAACGGTGGTTGAAAGAACGTATATAAACGCAGGAGGCGATGTGACCGAAGAGGGTGCCGTAAGAAAGAAGAGCATCACGGTATTTCCAATGTTTGGTGCACCTTATAACGTGCCTATTGAGGAGAGCGAAGGGGGCCATGGCGGAGCGGATCCCATAATGCTCAACGATTTATTTGGTATCCCCGCTGAAGATCCTTTCAAGAGAGCGGCATCGCACATAGACGGCGCCATGTCCATATTGACGGGCATTGCGGCCAACAAGTCCATAAGGACGGGAATGCCCGTTGACATAGACGACCTGGTCAAGTTTTAATGATTTTTTTCTTTAGTCTTGATAACGATGCTGCCTTTCGGTTTAAAGAGCCAAAGCCGGAAGGCGGCATTTTCTTTTTGGACAAATAAAATTGCATTTAAAAAAGGAATTCTGGGTGTCGATGTCGTATATAAAATAATGGAAGGCGCATTTGATTTGAGAAGGTTGTGATTGAGGTGAAACCTGTTATAATCAGGACGGAAGGCGTAAGCCGCTGTTTCCCTTCTGGCAGGGAAGTGGTGTACGCCTTGAAAAACGTCAGCATTTCTATAGAACCAGGCACTTTGACCATATTAAGAGGACGTTCAGGTTCTGGCAAAACCACCCTCATAAATCTGCTGGGAGCTCTGGATAAACCAAGTAGCGGCAAGATATACTTCAACGGCAATGAGATCACCGGTATGGCGGAATCCAGGCGGGACCTGATACGGCAAAAGGAGATGGGATTTGTCTTTCAGTCAATAGCCCTTATTTCCATGATGTCGGCCTATGAAAATGTGGAGTTTGCTTTGAGGGTAGCGGGGTATGACCCCAAAGAGAGGAAGAAGAGGGCTGAGGAGTGCCTTGCATTTCTGGGGCTTCAAAAGAGGATGCACCACAGGCCCCACGAGTTGTCTGGAGGGGAACAGCAGCGCGTGGCCATCGCAAGGGCTATTGCGCATCGTCCGCGGGTGGTGTTTGCCGATGAGCCCACCGCTGAACTGGATACCCATACTGGCCTGCAGGTGGTAAAAGTTTTCAAAGACCTGGTTGAGAAGGAGGGGTTGACGGTGGTTATGACCACTCACGACCCCAGCATGGTGGAGATAGCTGACAGGGTATTTACGTTAGAGGATGGGGAGATTGTGGATGAGCGATGAAGATGTAAAGTACATGGTGGTGTGCGACAATTTAGTCAAGATATACAAGGTGGCCGACATCGAGGTGGTGGCGCTACAGGGCCTTGACCTGGTGGTGGAAAAGGGCGAGTTTATGGCCATCATCGGGAACAGCGGCAGCGGCAAGTCCACCCTCCTTAACATACTGGGCGGGCTGGACCGCCCCTCTGCGGGTAAGGTATTTGTAGATGGGAAAGATCTACTAAAGCTAACAGATAAGCAATTGGTCAGGTATAAGAGGGAGACTGTGGGGTTTGTATGGCAAAACAATGCCAGGAACTTGATACCTTATTTGACTGCGCTGGAAAACGTGGAGCTCCCAATGCTCTTGACCGGCAGGGCCAGAAGGGAACGGGCATTAGAGCTGCTTGACATGGTAGGATTGTCGCACAGGAAAAAATATAAGTTGGAGCAGCTATCGGGTGGCGAGCAGCAGCGCGTGGCCATCGCCATTGCCCTGGCCAATAACCCCAAGTTGCTTCTGGCGGATGAGCCCACCGGGGCGGTGGATACCAAGACGGCATCCCAGATACTGGACGTGTTCAGGGAAGTAAACAGCGCCCTTGGCGTTACCATAATCATAGTCACTCACGACCGGCAAGTCGCCAGAAAGGTGGATAGGGTGGTGGCTATACGCGATGGCAGGACCAGCAGCGAATTCATTCGAAAGAAGTCCTATGCTGAGGAGCTGGCTGAGCTGAGCAACGATATAGGGACTGTGGGTAGGGATACGCATGAAGAGCTGGCGGTTCTCGACAAGGTCGGGCGGTTGCAGATTCCTCGAGAGTATCTTGAGGCCTTGGGGTTAATAGGGAAAAACAGGGTAAAGGTTGAGCTGGAAGGAGACAGGATCGTCATCATGAAACCGGATCACCCTGCCAGCTCGGGTCACTCTGTTAAAGGTTGAAGCAAAAGTAAACGTCCTAGCTTATGCTGTTAAACGCAATAGCTAGGACGTTTACTTTTCGATAGCTTTTTACTAATTTTTTATAATTTATAGGCATCGACGTATTTCCTTAGCTCCAGGGACAGCTCGCTTAAGGTTTTTGAGTACGATGCGATTTGCTCTATCACGCTTCTCTGCTCGGTGGTGCTGGCCGCCACTTCCTGGCTGGCGGCGGCAGCCTGCTGGGAAACTGCCGAGATATTCTGTATGGCTTCAATCACCTTGTCCTTATCCTCTTCTATGGCTGCTATGGATTGACTTATATTGTTTATGCGGCTTATTATGTTTTCAATGCCCTTCGCAATGGCGTAAAATGCTTCATATGTATTGTCCACCGCTTTTACCTGGTTTTCCATGACGGTCCTTACCGAATCTATTATAACCGACGCTTTATCAGCTTCTTCTATGATGTTTGTCATTATCTCCTCCACCTGTTCAGTGGCTTTTTTGGTGGCGTCGGCCAGCTTTCTGACCTCATCGGCTACAACCGCAAACCCCCGTCCGGCTTCACCTGCCCTTGCCGCTTCTATGGCCGCATTGAGGGCCAGCAGGTTGGTCTGCTCCGCTATGCTGTTGATGGTGCTGACGAATTCACCTATGCTCTTTGATTTTTCGGCCGACGAATTGATGAACTCCAGCACTTTGGCGGCGGCCGTCTGGCTTTGCTCGTTGGAGTCGCGCAGGGTTTTGACCGCTTCAAGCCCCTGTTCATTCAATTCGCGCATATTGTTGGAGTCTTCCACCACTTTATTGGTGTTTTCATATACCACTTGAATTTGCTCTGATAGCCTGGTTATCAGGCTTACCCCTTTTTCGGCCTCTGCGGCTTGTTCGGATGCGCCGTGCGCGATCTCGTTCATGGAGGCGGAGATATCATCGATGGCCTGGTTGACCCTGGTGGTATTGCTGTTTAAAAGATCGGCCGCCTCCACCAACTGTTTGGTGATGTTTTTCAATGAGGACATTATGGATTTGAGGTCGGTTATCATGTTGTTGAAACTGGCTGATACTGCTTGCAGGTCTTCAAACTCCGAGACGTCTACCGTGTAGGACAGGTCCCTGTTTTTTATGCGGTCCATTATGTAGGCTATGGATTCTACTTTTGAATGCATTGCTTTCATCAATATGTACGCTATAAGTTCCAGTACTGCTAATTTTAATATGAACAAGATGAAGATGGTACCTATTCCAATGCTGGGTACGATGAGCTTTTCTATTATGGTGGATATTACTGCAAGTATGGCTGCAAATACGAACGGTTGCTTTACGGCAAATTTCATGATTTTTTGTTTTAACCGTTCCAGGATTTCCATATGCACCCTCCTTTTTGCTGTATTTTTCGACTTGTTTCTTATTATATCACAATATACAAATTGGCAAAATGAAACTTTTTTCCTCTTTTTTGATCTATGAATTACTGCGCGATGAGTTACTCACGATAAATTCATTGACACAACTTGTATAATTGTATACAATTAATGTGATTGTTGTATGTGGCTCTAATTCCAGCAAAGGGGGATTGATAATGGGTAAAAACATAGTGCAGAAGATCATAGAGAGCCATCTGGTATCCGGCAGAATGATACCGGGAGAGGAGATTGCCATTTCTATTGATCAGACTTTGACGCAGGATTCGACAGGTACCATGGCTTATCTCCAGTTTGAGGCTATGGGCGTGCCGCGCGTGAGAACCAAAAAATCGGTGGCTTATATAGATCACAATACCCTTCAGACGGGTTTTGAAAACGCCGATGACCACAAGTACATTCAAACGGTGGCAGCCAAATACGGTATATACTTCTCGAGGCCAGGCAATGGAATCTGTCACCAGGTGCACCTGGAGCGATTCGGGAGGCCGGGCTGGACTCTGCTTGGCTCTGACAGTCACACGCCTACGGCCGGTGGGATCGGCATGCTGGCCATTGGCGCCGGTGGGCTGGATGTGGCGGTGGCCATGGCCGGAGGGCCTTATTACTTCACCATGCCCAAGGTATGCAGGGTCTGGCTCAAGGGGAAGCTTCAGCCGTGGGTAAGTGCCAAAGACATCATCCTCGAGCTTTTAAGGAGGCTCACCGTCAAAGGCGGCGTGGGCAAGATCATGGAGTATGCCGGCGAGGGCGTTGCCACGTTGACGGTGCCCGAGAGGGCCACCATAGCCAATATGGGCGCAGAGCTGGGTGCCACCACATCTATTTTCCCAAGCGATGAGGTGACCAGGGCTTTTATGAGGGCTCAAGGGCGTGAGCATGAATGGATTCCCCTTGAGGCTGACCCTGATGCCCAGTACGATGAGGAGATCGAGATCGATTTGAGCAAGCTGGAGCCTTTGGTAGCGCAGCCGCACAGCCCTGACAACGTGGACACCGTAAGGAATGTAGGGCCCATCAAGGTGGATCAAGTGGCCATTGGAAGCTGTACCAACTCTTCTTACCTTGATTTGATGCGCGTAGCCAAGATATTGAAAGGCAAGACGGTGCATCCCGACGTCAGCTTGGTAATCTCCCCTGGTTCCAAGCAGGTTTATACCATGCTGGCACGCAACGGAGCTCTGGCAGATCTGATAGCGGCCGGTGCGCGCATTCTGGAGTGTGCCTGCGGCCCGTGTATCGGCATGGGCCAGGCGCCGGCTACCAATGCGGTGTCTGTGCGAACCTTCAACCGTAACTTCTATGGGCGCAGCGGAACTCCAAGCGCAAAGGTGTATCTGACCAGCCCTGAGGTGGCGGCGGCTACGGCCTTGACCGGTGTGCTGACTGATCCGCGTACCCTGGGCGAATACCCTGATGTGGAGATGCCAGAGACCTTCGAGATAAACGACAACTGCATCATTCCACCTCCTCCAGAAGGGACGCCGGTGGAGGTAGTTCGCGGTCCCAACATCAAGCCTTTCCCTGTCAATAAAGAGCTTCCCGATACAGTAGAGGGGATAGTGCTGCTTAAGATGGAGGATAATATTACTACGGATCACATTATGCCATCCAATGCCAAGCTGCTCCCTTACCGGTCTAATATTCCTTATTTGGCGGACTATTGCCTCACTCTGGTGGATAAAGATTTTCCGGAGCGTGCCAGGAAAGCAGGCGGCGGTTTCCTGGTGGCCGGCCACAATTACGGGCAGGGATCCAGCAGGGAACATGCAGCCCTGGTACCCTTGTATTTGGGCATAAAAGGTGTAATAGCAAAGTCGTTTGCTAGGATTCACATGGCCAACCTTATAAATTCGGGGATACTGCCTTTGACATTTGTGGATGAAAGGGATTATGATGACATCGACCAAGATGATCGCCTTGTTATCGAAAATGCCATTGAGCAGATAAAACAGGGGAATGTGCTGATTGTCAAGAACATCACCAAGAATAAGGAGATAAAGGTAGGGTTGAATCTGTCGCCTAGACTAAAGGAGGTCATACTGGCGGGAGGTTTACTCAATTACACTCGAAAGAATTCGGGAAAATAAAAAATTATAGAGAGTGAGGTATTATGGACGATTTCGAAGAGAGCAGGGTGGCAAAAGCAAAGAGGTTTGCCAAGATGCAATCGCTTGAGAGATATTCTCTGCATTCATATGTGTTCAATTATATTCGCGATGCCATACTAAATGGCCGCTACAAGCCCGGCGATGCGTTGGTTGAGACCAAGCTAGCCGAGGAGCTGGGGGTGAGCAGAACCCCGATACGCGAAGCCATCCGACAGCTAGAGCTGGAAGGACTGGTCATTTCGATCCCCAACAAGGGGGTCGTGGTAAGCGGGGTTTCGCAGAAGGATATAGATGATATATATACGATACGTTCCATGCTTGAGGGATTGGCCGCCCGGTGGGCAGCCCAGCGTATAGATGAGCAAGCGCTCAAAGAGCTGGAAGAGATCGTGGAGCTCATGGAGTATTATACTAGGAAAAACGATTTTGACCAGCTCACCCAGCTGGATACGCGCTTTCACGGTGTGATATATGATGCCTGTGACAGCAAAGTATTGAAGCATATGCTGGACAATCTGCTCAGATACGTGGAACGGGCCCGGCGTGGTTCTTTAAAGGTGCCCATGCGAGCTCGTCTATCGTTCCATGAGCACAGGAGTATTTTTGAAGCGATCATGAAAAGGGATGCAGCAGAAGCTGAAAGGCTTATGGCCGAGCATATTTCCCGTGCCATTTTAAACCTCCACTCCTTAACGGAACAAAGTGAAGAAGAAAAGGATTGATGAGAAGGTATTCCCGGTTTTGTGGCTTTGAAGCTACCAGGCCGGGAATGCTTTATTTTTGCAGTTTGCTATTGAACTTGCTTGTATTATTTGTTACACTGGTATTGATGGTAATAATTTCGAAATAATGGGATTGGGATGGCTTTGAACGGTGTTTAACCCTTCAGGAGGTGATTTTGTGATGGAAAGAGACAGGCGTAGAGTTTCCGAGGCAGTCATACGGAGGTTGCCCAAATATTACAGGTACCTTATGGAGCTCAAAAAAAATGGCGTGCAAAGGGTGTCGTCCAGCGAATTGGGACAGAAAATGGGACTTACGGCATCGCAGATTAGGCAGGATTTTAACTGTTTTGGAGGGTTTGGGCAACAAGGATACGGTTATAATGTAGCAGAGTTGTGCGAGGAGTTCAAGAAGATACTGGGGTTGGACAGGCAGTACAACATGATAGTGGTGGGTGCCGGGAATTTAGGTCAGGCTCTAGCAAATTACAGCGGCTTTGAAAAAGAGGGCTTTTTTATAAAAGCCATGTTTGATGTCAATCCCCGCTTGATAGGTATGTCCATACGCGGTATCGAGATTTACGATGTGGATAATTTGAGAAGCTATGTGGCAAGCCAGCATATAGATATAGGGGTTATCTGTACCCCCAAGGAGAAGGCGCAGGAAGTGGCTGAACTTCTGGTAAGCTGCGGGATAAAGTATATATGGAATTTTGCTCCAATTGACGTGGTTCTACCCGATGATGTCATAGTTGAAAACGTTCACCTGAGCGATAGCCTTTACATCCTGTGCTATAGAATCAATGCAAAATCGTAACCGACATGCTAGAATGCCATCATGAAGTCAATGATGCGGTAATTGGAGTTGATAATGTGAAAGGCAGGCATGAGATTGAAGGGTTGCCGTTGATATGCGTAAGGGAAGGGATTGAGTGCGGCAGGGTTAGAGATTTGCTGGTTGATTGTTCTGAGGGGAAAGTACACTCCCTCATCATTGAGGATGAGGAATGGTATTTGGGCGCCAAACTATTGCCTTTTGATAAGGTGTTAGGAATGGGACGCCATGCCGTTATCACAGAGACCAGGGAAAATATATTGCCTTTTTCACAGGTTAAGGAAGCTCCTGATTTGATAAGACGAGGGATGGGCCTGATCGGAGCCAGGGTCTACACGCAAAATGGCGAATACATCGGAAATGTGAAAGAATATTACTTTAACGAGGGAGACGGAAGGGTTGTAAAATGTGAGTTGATTAGGGAAAACCAGGAGAGATTTGAGCTGGATGCCGCTCAAATAGTTACCTATGGTAAAGGTATACTCGTTGTTCGCAATGGTGTCAGTGAAACAGCTGCCGATGAAAGCAAGGGACTGCCTCAAGAGGTTTACAAGTCTGCGGGGAACGCAGATGATGAGCAATTCAAGGATAAGGGCTCTTCTTTATTCGAACAAAAGCAAAGGCGATTTCTCATTGGTAAGAAGGTGACTAAACGGATAATAAGCGAGAGCGGAGAATTGTTAGCTGCCGAGGGGGATATAGTGACCGAGGAGCTTATCGATAAGGTAAAAGCGGGAGGAAAGCTTGTTGAGCTTACCATGAATATTGAGGCCGTATGATAAACGGCTATAATTTGGGCTTAACAGTTGTGGGGTAAAACTGTTACGAAAGTTTTAAAAAACTTTACGGTTTTGCTTCAGACTGTTAAGCTTTTATTATTTTATGGCATAACATATTTACTTCTGCTTGAGGTTATTCTACTATATAAATTGTATGAACGTAAAGTGCTGATGGTATAAAAATAAATGGGTAAGCCCCTGTAATGAGCGGAGGTAAGATGAATGCAATCCACTACTCAGTCTAAGCGAGAGGCTGTGCGGAGAAAAGCTGTACAACGAAAGAAAAAAGATGCAATGTACAAAGCGGTATTGATGATGATTTTTACCGTCATTTTTTTAGCGGTTTTGGGGGTAAGCGCTTATGCCTATCATATTTTAAGCAGTGACAGGTTTTATCCTGGAGTGACGGTTGACGGCGTATCCCTGCAAGGGTTGACGTTTGAGGAAGGGCTGAAAGCCATCCGTGACCTTCGCCAACCTGAGCTGGATGCGATGAAGTTAATACTGCGGCATGGAGAGCACCAATGGGAATACAGCTACCGGGACATTGGTGCAAGCTTCAACATAGAGGATGTTGTGAAAGAAGCCTATCAGGTGGGACGGCGGGGCAACATCTTTGAGCGGCTTATGGAGATATATGAAGTTGGTAAGAAAGGGCGACATTTTACCACTGCTTTGACCTATGACGTCTCTCTTCTTAAGGATGAGCTGGAGGCAATTGCTCAGCAGATAAACATCCAGCCTGTAGATGCCCAGATTGAGTTTCATCCTGATAGCAAGCAAAAGTTTACCTTCACGAAAGAGGTCATAGGAAAAGGAATGCTGATTGAACAGGCTATGGCCGATATAAAGGCCAAGGTGGATGCCAGGGACTTTACTCCTTATGAGATTCCGGTTCAAACGCTTTACCCCAAATATACTTTGGAGGAGGTCAAAACCTGGACCAGCAGGATTGCCGTTTATTCCACCAAGTTGAGCGGTACCCCTGAGAGAATTCATAATATAACCCTTTCTTCTAAGAGCTTTGATGGGCTTCGCCTTGACCCAGGGGAAGTGTTCTCATTTAACGAGGCAACAGGTCCCAGGGATAAAGCGCACGGGTATCTGGATGCCCCGGTCATTAAAGAAGGGAAAAAGCTGGTAGACGAGCCAGGGGGAGGCAATTGCCAGACCTCCACCACTTTATACGGCGCTGCTGTACGCGCTGACCTGGAGATAGTGGAACGGTGGCATCATTCATGGCCTTCAGCCTATACAGAAGTAGGTCAGGATGCGACAGTAAACTATCCTAATCTTGACTTAAAGATCAGGAACAACAAGGACACGCCGGTATTTTTCAACAGGTATATCAGTGGTGGGAGGCTTTATGTTGAGGTATACGGCAAGGCGCCCACTGATTACGATAGGATAGAGCTGGTGTCGGTAATATTGGAGCGGACCGAAAAGCCACCTGAAAAGGTGGTACAGGACAATAGCTTGAAGCCCGGCGAAGAGATTATAGAATATGAATCCAGGCCGGGCATCAAGGTGCAGACCTATCGCGTGTATTACAAGGACGGAAAGGAAATCAAGAGGGTCAAAGAGGCATACAGCAACTATCCCAGGATTGTGGGCAAGAAAAGGGTAGGACCACCAAAACCTCCTGAACAGGAGGCTCCTGAAGCTGAACCTCCTGTGGAGGCACAAAAACCGAATGGACAGCCTGCCGGCAGTGGCAGTACGCCGTCAACCCAAAATGGTACCGAAGTTTCTTCAGATGAAATGGTAGATGAGCAACAAGGACAGGGCAGCCAGGGGAACTGAATAATTGCATCTTGATTGGCTTTTTCATGCTTCCGGCGTCAACCGGAAGTTTTTTATTTGAAACATTGTCCTTCATTTTTTGGCCTTAAATCGTTATAATAGAAGGGTGATTGGTCGGCAAAATTTTTACGGTGAAATAAATGCAAGGCAATAACCGGAGGGGGAGTGCGGTGCTGTATCCATTGCTGTTTGATCCCATATTAAAGGAGAAGATATGGGGTGGTAATGCTCTTCAAAAGAAATATGGCAGGAAGCTTCCATCTGATAGGATAGGGGAGAGCTGGGATGTGGCCTGCCATCCGAACGGTACCAGCGTGGTGGCCAACGGCCCTCTCAAAGGAATGACCTTGAGGCAGCTCATTGACTCCTATGGAAGCCAGCTATTGGGAGACGAGGTGCAAAGAAGGTTTGGAAATAAGTTCCCTTTGCTCATAAAGCTTCTTGATGCTACAGAGTTCCTCTCTGTGCAGGTGCATCCTGACGATGAATATGCGGCATTGCATGAGGGAGGCCAGCCGGGTAAAACCGAGATGTGGTATATCATCCATGCACAGCCTGGTGCCAGCCTGATTTACGGCCTTGTGCCGGGAACCACCAGAGAAGAGTTTGAGGAGGCTGTAAAGGCTGGACGTCTGGAAAAGTACTTGAGAAGCGTCGAAGTACAGGCCGGAGACGTGCTGTATATACCGGCCGGGGTAGTGCATGCCATAGGGCCGGGAATTTTGATATGCGAGATTCAGCAGAATTCCGATACCACATACAGGGTATATGACTGGAACCGACTCGGAGATGATGGTAAACCCAGAACGCTCCATGTGGACAAAGCACTGGACGTGATAGATTTCAGTGGAAGGCTGGCAAAGGACAAGCTGCCCGGCTTACCCGCCGAAGAAGAAGGCGGCAGGCGTACATACTATGTGGCCTGTGGCTATTTCGCTGTTGAAAAGTTGGAGTGCCATGGCTGCATGAAAGAGATGGCCGATGGGTCTAAATTTTTTACGTTAACGGCGGTGGAGGGGCAGGGCGAGATATTGTACAGCCAGGGCAGTCAGCCTTTTAAGCCCGGTGATTCGGTTCTCATACCGGCCTGTCTGGGAGATTATATGATTGAAGGGGAGTGCACCATAATAAAGGCATATGTCCCTAACAAGAAAAGGGATATAACTGGGCCGCTTAAAGCCAGAGGTTTTACTGAAGAACAGCTTAAAGCCATCGCAGGCTTATTTGAAGGGGATGATGTGGAAAAGTGAGCAATTTGCCTGAGGATTTTGTTGATAAGATGAAGGGCCTGCTGGGCCCTGAGTATCCCAAGTTCATGGCTTGTTTTAAAAATCCCCCTTACCAGGGCTTAAGGGTAAATACCTTAAAGATCGCCATAGAGGATTTTCTGTCCCTTGCTCCTTTTGAGCTAAAGCCCGTTCCATGGGCGGAAGGCGGGTTTTACTACGGTGACCAGGATCGCCCGGGGAAGCACCCCTATTACTATGCCGGGCTGTATTACATTCAGGAGCCCAGCGCTATGGCGCCGGCCGAACTGCTGGGGGTAAGGCCGGGACACAAGGTGCTCGATTTGTGCGCCGCACCTGGTGGGAAATCATTCCAGATAGCCGCCCGCTTAAAGGGCAAGGGATTTTTACTGGCAAATGAAATCGATGCTTCGCGCGTCATCGTTTTGGGCGAAAATTTGGAGAGGCTGGGCGTTAGGAATGCCGCCATTACTCAAGAGACGCCTGGCAGGCTGGCGGCGGTGTTCAAGAACTATTTTGACCGCATACTGGTGGATGCTCCCTGTTCGGGCGAGGGGATGTTTAGAAAGAGGCCTGATATGTGCTCTGTGTGGTCTTACACCCTTCCCGATAGGATTAGCGTGAGGCAAAAAAGCATATTAAAGCATGCGGCCGAAATGCTAGCCCCGGGAGGAAGGATGGTGTATTCAACCTGTACCTTTTCTCCCGAGGAAAACGAGGGAGTGGTGGACTGGTTTTTAAAGGAGCACCCTGATTTTTCGCTGGTGGAGGATGTTCACTTCAAGTGGTTTGACAGAGGTGTACCCGAGTGGGTAAACGGAAGTCCGGAACTTGTGAAGACTTTCCGGCTTTGGCCTCATAAAATAAAGGGCGAGGGGCATTTTATGGCGTTGTTTGAAAAGAAGGCAGATGGCGGTGCCAGCACTTTACCACTTTTCTACAAACGCAGAGGAATAAGCAAGCTGCCAGTTGAGTATGAGTGCTTTATGAAGGAATATATGAGAGAGTTCATAGAAGATCATCTTTATGTGCATAAGGACCAGCTGTACTGGATACCGCCATCCCTTCCAGATTTAAGCGGGCTTAAGGTGCTGCGGCCGGGTTTCAGGCTGGGCACTATCAGAAAGGGAAGGTTTATTCCCGGCCATGCCCTGGCCATGTCTGCCAGAAAGGAATCTGTGGTACAAAGCATTGACTTTTCAAGCGATTCAAAGGAGGTAATGCAGTATCTGGAGGGGTTCACCCTTACAGGGTTTGATGGAAAGGGATGGGTGCTGATAACCGTCGACGGTTATTCCTTGGGATGGGGTAAGCTGTCGGATGGGCTCTTGAAAAATTATTACCCCAAGGGGCTGCGACGTGTATTGACGTAAGTTGCAAGTGAGTGATACAATTATCCAAATATACCTTCACAAAAAGAAGGAGAGGGTTGGCTTATGGTCAATGAGATTCTTGAAATATTGAACGAGGATAGCAGGAGGACTCCTGAAGAGATAGCTGTGATGCTGGGGACGGACGTGGAGACCGTAAAGCAGAAAATAGCGGAGCTTGAAAAAAACAAGGTTATAGTGAAATACAACACCATAGTCAACTGGGACAAAACTGACAGGGAATACGTTACAGCCCTTATCGAGGTAAAGGTAACCCCTCAGAGGGACCAGGGGTTTGATGCTATCGCGGAGCGGATTTACAAATTTCCCGAGGTTAAGTCGGTTTACCTTATGTCGGGGGACTATGACCTAGCTGTCATGATTGAAGGGCGAACCATGAAGGAGGTGGCTTTTTTCGTCGCCGAAAAGTTGTCGGTGTTGGATTCGGTGCTCAGTACGGCCACGCACTTCGTTTTGAAGAAGTACAAGGTGGATGGAGTTATATTGGAAGATGAAGAAAAAGATTACAGGCAGGTGATCGTACCATGAACGTGGAAAGCAAGATAGCCGAGCGGGTGAAGGAGGTACCACCGTCAGGCATACGAAAGTTTTTTGATATCGCCAGCGAGATGGAAGGTGTTATTTCTCTGGGGGTGGGTGAGCCCGATTTTGTTACCCCGTGGAACGTGCGCGAAGCATGTATTTATTCCCTGGAAAAGGGGATGACGTATTATACCTCAAATTGGGGGATGCCAGAGCTTAGAAAAGCCATAAGCTGTTACTTGAGCAGGCGATTTGGGCTGGAGTATAACCCTAAAAATGAGATACTGGTGACTGTTGGTGCCAGCGAAGCCATAGATTTGGCATTGCGTGCAATCCTCAATCCAGATGATGAGGTTTTGATACCCGACCCGTCATATGTGGCTTATATGCCCTGCGTCCGTTTTGCGGGTGCTAAGGCCGTGGCGGTGGAGTGCAGGCCAGAGGACGAGTTTCGTTTGACTCCTGACAAGCTGGAGCAGAAGATCACCCCGAAGACAAAAGCCCTTATTTTGCCCTATCCCAACAATCCTACCGGAGCCATCATGACTATGGAAGATTTGGAGGCAATCGCGCAGGTACTGCGCCGCACTGATATTATTGTCATATCCGATGAAATTTATGCCGAATTAACTTATGGTCAAAGGCACGTCAGCATAGCCAGCCTGCCAGACATGAAGGAACGCACTGTAGTTATAAACGGTTTTTCCAAGGCCTTTGCCATGACGGGTTGGCGACTGGGATATGCCGCAGGGCATCCTGCACTTATTGGCGCCATGGTCAAGATTCATCAGTATACAACCTTGTGCGCTCCAATAATGGCTCAGGTGGCAGCCATCGAAGCTCTCAGAAAGGGGTTCGAAGATGGTTTTGCTTCGGTGGAGTACATGGTTAAACAGTACAACATGCGGCGAAAAGTCATGGTGAACGGTTTTAGGGAGATAGGGCTGGAATGCTACGAACCCAAAGGAGCGTTCTATGTCTTCCCATCGATAAAGAAAACCGGAATGACGTCGGAAGAGTTTTGCGAAAAGTTGCTGCTGGATCAGAAGGTTGCCGTGGTTCCAGGCACAGCTTTTGGGGCCAGCGGTGAGGGGTTTATAAGGTGTTCCTATGCTTATTCAATCGACAACATCAATGAAGCCATAAAACGAATAGGCAACTTTTTGAAAAAGATACTGTGACTAAGGAGGTTATCATGAGGTATGAATGGGACCGCGACCCGGACATCATAGAGGGAGAGTATGAGGTCATCGATGAGTGGGATGCGGGTGGAACACATGATAGCTGGGAAAACGCCGATATACGGCTGGACCCCAGTCCGCCGTATGTTACATACACTATTCTGGGTTTGAATGTTGCCGTATGGCTTGTCATGAGCTTTATAGGCACGGTATTTGATATCAGTTTAAACCATCAGCTGCTGTACTTTGGTGCCAAGGTGAACGAATTGATTGCTGAAGGGGAGTACTGGCGCCTTTTTACCGCCATGTTCCTGCATGTAGGGGTTATGCACCTCTTGTTCAATTCATATGCCCTCTATGTATACGGGCCGATAGTGGAGAAGCTGTATGGGAAAATCCGGTTTGTGATAATATATGTATTGTCGGGGCTGATGGGTAGCCTGTTCAGCTATCTATTCAGCCCCAATCCTGCAGCCGGCGCCTCTGGCGCCATATTCGGGCTTATGGGTTCGTTGCTTTATTTCCGTAAGCGAAGGCGTAACACATTCCAGCGGGCTTTTGGCCCTGGGTTGTTTATCATAATAGGCATTAACCTGTTGTTCGGCTTTATTCAGCCGGGCATTGACAACTGGGGTCATATAGGAGGCCTGATAGGGGGATTTTTGGCCGCAAATGCCGTGGGGTTGTACCGCGAGCGCAGACTGTCGGATAAAGCGGTTGTGTGGGCGCTCATCGTTATAATCTTTGCCCTGGGCCTGTGGATTGGGCAGAGGAAATACGGCAAAAGGGTTATGTATATAGATAACGGTTATTGCGTTCCAAGATATGAAGCCTCATTTTATGGTGAAGGGTATATGCCGTATGATAATTGTCCATCGTATATAGACTTGAGGACTATTGCTGCATTCAGAGGCGGGAATTTTTTTGACATCGGTAGATAGTGATTAAGCTTGAGAGGCTAGAAGATGTTGATAATGTGCAGGAATTTTTTGTAGTATCGGCAGTATAGGCTACGCAGTGTAGAGCAGCGCGAATACACTGGTTGATGGGGGAGTGGGGGATGAAGTACGGACCGGTAGCGCTGGTCAAGTGTGAGAGCTATGACCGCCAGGAAGTAGAAAATGCCGTGAAGCGGGCTGTAGAGCTGTTGGGCGGCATTGAAAGGTATATAAAGCCCGGGATGAAGGTTTTGCTGAAGTGCAACCTGCTGTCCAGGAAAAAGCCCGAGGAGGCCGTGACGGTGCATCCTGTTGTGGTGGAGGCTGTGGTGAGGGCTGTGCAGTCGGTAGGGGCTATACCCATAATTGCCGACAGCCCCGGTGGGCTGTACACCGAAAGGATTTTAAAAGGCATATACAGGGCCTGTGGTATGGAAGAGGTACATGAGAGGACGGGGGTTCTGCTCAATTACAACACCGATATAGTTGAGGTCAGCCACCCTGAGGGCAAGGTGGCAAAGCGCATAACGGTGATAAAGGTGCTGCAGGATGTGGATGCCGTCATATCTCTGGCAAAGCTAAAGACCCATGAGCTGACCTTGTTTACCGGCGCGGTCAAAAACCTTTTTGGCGTTATACCGGGTATGACCAAGGCGGAATATCACTTGCGTATGAAGAGGCTTGAAGAGTTTTCAGATTTGCTGGTGGATATATGTACCTACGTAAAGCCTGTGCTTTCAGTGATGGATGGGATAGTGGGAATGGAGGGCAACGGCCCGTCGGCCGGCAGGCCACGCCATGTGGGGGCACTGCTTATGAGCCCCAGCCCTTATGCCCTGGATGTGGTCTCAGCCGCACTGGTAGGGCTGCCAGTTGAGAGGATATGCACTGTTCAACGGGCTGAGGAACGGGGCCTGTGCAGCAGCAAGCTGGAGGATATAGAGCTGGTAGGGGATTCGTTTGATGAGCTCTATGTGTCTGACTTTAAACTGCCCGATTCCAAAAAGCTGGGCTTTTTGGTGAGAGCCCTTGAAAGCAACAATAGGGTTTCGGAATTTTTGAAGTTCTATTTGGGCCCTCATCCAATGATAATGTATGATGCGTGTGCCGGATGTGGTGATTGTGCCAGGTATTGCCCACCCAAAGCCATAAAAATGATGGAGGGGAAACCACGCATTGATTTAAACACATGCATTCGCTGCTATTGTTGCCAAGAGCTATGTCCTCATAAGGCTGTTGTCATAAGGCGAAATTGGTTTTTCAGGTTGTTTAAATGATGTGT
This sequence comes from Caldicoprobacter faecalis, assembly GCF_900115765.1. Classification (NCBI taxonomy): domain Bacteria; kingdom Bacillati; phylum Bacillota; class Clostridia; order Caldicoprobacterales; family Caldicoprobacteraceae; genus Caldicoprobacter; species Caldicoprobacter faecalis. Next base: position 27,907 of record NZ_FOXR01000022.1, read on the forward strand.
TTAATCTTTGAAAAATTTAAATTCGGGAGGGGATTAAGTTCAGAGAGCGATTAACCTCGGGAAGAGACGTACTCAAAACCAGAGGAGTGGGATGATGTTTACCAGATGGCGGTTGCTGTGGGACCTCATGAAGGGAAATAGGATGCGGTATGCATGTGCTGTGGTTGCTACGGCCTTTTCTGCACTGCTTTCCCTCATACCCACGCTGGTTATAAGGACCACAGTGGATTCGATCATTGGTGATAAGCCAATGGATGTACCTGGCTGGGTGGAGGATGCTGTACTCCTTTTAGGGGGTAGGGATAATTTAGCGCACAATCTTTGGGTATGCGGCGTGGCTTTACTGGCTATAAGCCTGGTAAACGGTGCGTTGCTGTATGTAAGGGGAAAATGGACGTCACAGGCTTCTGAGTCCATGGCAAAAAATTTGAGGGATTTGCTTTATGACCACCTTCAAAATTTGCCCTATGATGAGCATGTGAAGGCCGAGACTGGCGATTGGGTACAGCGCTGCACTTCTGACGTGGAAACCATAAGGCGTTTTTTAGCCGTACAATTGGTAGAAATTGGAAGAACAGGGTTTCTGCTTGTCATGGCTCTGACCATAATGTTCAGTCTGAATGTAAAGATGACCTTCATTTCCATGGCTGTAGTTCCCATCATATTTGCCTTTTCCTACGTGTTTTTCTCGAAAGTAAAAGAGGCTTTTCGACTGGCTGATGAGGCTGAAGGAAAATTGACTACCGTTTTGCAGGAAAACTTGACGGGAATAAGGGTTGTAAAGGCATTTGGACGGCAGGCTTATGAGGTTGAGAAGTTTGATAGCAAAAACAGGGAATACAGGGATTTATCGTATCGTTTGACACGGCTGATGGCCAGTTACTGGGCGATTTCGGATTTCCTTATAATGTTTCAGATGGGAGTAGTGCTGGTTATAGGTGTTTACTGGGCATCTCGAGGTACCATGACGCTTGGGACACTGCTGACCTTTATGAGCTATGAGGGCATGCTGCTATGGCCGGTCCGCCAGATGGGTAGAATACTGACCGACATGGGCCGGGCGCAGATTTCTCTGACAAGGATTAAAGAGCTTCTCGACAAGCCAAGGGAGGATATGAACGAGGATGGGCTTACACCTGACCTCAATGCCGATATCGAATTTAAAAACGTGTATTTTGAGTATGAAAAAGGGCGTCCCGTACTTCAGGATATATCCTTTAAGGTGAAAAAAGGGCAAACTGTCGCCATACTCGGACCCACCGGTTCGGGAAAGTCATCGCTGGTTCACCTACTTTTGAGGCTATATGATTACCAGCGTGGTTCCATCACCATTGGCGGGGTTGAGCTTAAGAAGATAAACAAGAAATGGCTGCGCCAGCATATTGGGATTGTGCTTCAGGAGCCTTTCCTGTTCTCCAGGACGATAAAGGAAAACATAGCTTTGGGGAGAAGCGATGTCAACGAGACAGAAATCTTGGAGGCCATGCGTGTGGCTGCCCTCAACGATGTCATACAGCAATTTGAAGAGGGCTATGATACGCTGGTGGGCGAGAGGGGAGTGACCCTTTCTGGAGGACAGAAGCAAAGGGTTGCCATTGCCAGAGCGCTTGTCAGAAACAGCTCCATATTGATCTTCGATGATTCTCTCAGCGCTGTGGATACCGAAACCGATGCAGCTATTCGCAAGGCTTTGAAGGAAAGGCGGAAGGGGATAACTACCTTTATCATCTCGCATCGCATCACTACCCTGGCTGAAGCGGATTTGATACTGGTGCTGGATCAGGGACGGCTGGTTCAATCAGGTACCCATGAGGAGCTCATCAGGCAGCCGGGCCTGTACCAGCGGATATGGGCTTTGCAGAGCAAGCTGGAAGAGGAGTTGGCAAATGAGTATAACAGCTTGGAGTATCCAGCACAGGAGAGGGGAGTGATGTGAATGAACACCTACCAGGAACAGGAATATACTAAGCCGTTTAATATAGATTTGTGGAAAAAGCTTATTCGTTATGCTCGACCTTACAAAAGGGATTTGCTGTTCTTGGCGGTCATTATGGCGGCGTCGGGTGGCATTGATGCCATTTTCCCGCTCATGAACAGGTACGCCGTTGACAACTTCATCATACCGGGTAAATTGGGAGGGTTGTGGATTTTTGCTTTGATTTACGCTGCACTCATCGCAGTTCAGGCTCTCAACGTGTGGATGCTTATATGCATTGCCGGCCGGATTGAGACAGGCCTTTGTTATGATATCAGGAAGATAGGTTTTAAAAAGCTGCAGGAGCTGTCATTTTCATATTTTGATAGAACACCCGTCGGGTGGATCATGGCCAGGATGACCTCCGATATCCAGCGTCTGGGCGAAACTGTTGCCTGGGGCCTTGTAGACCTTATGTGGGGGAGCGCCATGATGGTGGCCACAATAGGGATCATGCTTTATTTGAACTGGAGACTGGCGCTCATTACCCTGTCGGTGGTGCCAGTTTTAGCGGTAGTCAGCATTTATTTCCAGAGGATGATATTGATGGCTTACCGCCAGGTGCGCAGGATCAACTCTCAGATCACCGGGGCTTTTAACGAAGGGATAATGGGCGCTAAAACTACTAAGACCCTTGCCAGGGAAGAGGAAAACCTGAAAGAGTTTAAAGAGCTTACCGAAAGGATGAAGCATTCATCAGTTCGAGCGGTTGTGGTGTCATCGATTTATATGCCGATTGTAATGGTTTTGGGCAGCATTGGAACTGGGCTGGCACTGTGGTTTGGAGGCGAGGGCGTCATTGGACGTTCCATCAGCTATGGCACCTTGGTGGCGTTTATTACCTATACCATGCAGTTCTTTGAGCCCATTCGTGAGCTGGCTCGAATATTTGCTGAGCTGCAAAACTCCCAGGCTTCAGCAGAAAGGGTTTTTTCCATGATCGAAACCCAGCCCGATGTTAAGGATTCACCGGAGGTTATCGAGAAATACGGCGATTTATTCACGCCCAAAAAGGAGAACTGGCCGCACATAAAAGGGGATGTGACTTTCCACAACGTATCCTTCTCATACAAAGAGGGAGAGGAGGTGCTTAAAGATTTTAACCTGGAGGTAAAAGCAGGAGAGACCATTGCGCTGGTGGGTGAGACGGGGGCCGGCAAGAGCACCATCGTAAACCTGCTGTGCCGCTTTTATGAGCCTACTAAAGGTGAGATCAGGATCGATGGAGTGGATTACCGCAAGCGTTCTCAGCTGTGGCTGCAATCCAACATAGGGTATGTGCTTCAGACACCCCATCTGTTCAGCGGAACCGTAAAAGAGAATATAAGGTACGGCAGGTTGGATGCCAGCGATGAAGAGGTGATAGAAGCCGCCAAGCTAGTCAACGCCCACGATTTTATCATGAAGCTGGAGAAGGGATATGACACCGAAGTGGGCGAGGGTGGAAACAGGCTGTCTACCGGTCAGAAACAGCTCATCTCGTTTGCCCGTGCCGTTCTGGCCAACCCCAGGATATTTGTATTGGACGAAGCCACCTCTTCGGTGGATACCGAGACCGAGCAAATCATTCAGGATGCCATACAAAAGGTGCTTCGGGGCAGGACCAGCTTCGTGATAGCCCACCGCTTGTCTACCATAAGATCAGCTGATCGCATACTGGTGATTCGCAATGGACGTGTGGTTGAGCAGGGTACTCATTCCGAACTACTCAGGCGAAGAGGATACTATTACAGGCTGTATACAAACCAGTTTATGGAGGAAAAGGAAAGGGAGATTATGTTGCAGATGAGAGGCTAATCAGATGGCCGACTATCAGCTGGTCCGAGCGATTTGTCCAAATAATGGCATCGTTTTCTATCTGAATATGCTTGTAGTTAACGTTGTTTGGTGGTCATAACATTATATACAGTGACCATTGGTGTTTCATATACCATATTTTTCAACTAGAGGATCCTCCCTTAACCAGGTTATAATATATTTACAATAAGAGACAAGCCATCCTTTTTAGCACATCATTTCAATTATCTGGGATAGGGAGGAAGAGAGCATGACAACGAAAAGATTTAAATTTGCAGTGTTTATAGCATTAACCGTGGCTTTATTCTTATGCGCAGCTATTCCAAAAGTTTCAGCTGCAGGGTATCAGCTTACCAGGGATTTGAGAAAGGGGATGAGCGGTGAAGATGTGGCCGTTGTACAGCGCCTTCTCAAGGACCTGGGCTTTTTTACATACCCTCAGATCACAGGTTACTTTGGCAGTGTAACCGAGACGGCTGTAAAGGCTTTTCAAAGGGCGAACGGGCTGACAGCTGACGGCATCATAGGCCCTATTACCCGCGGTGTCATGAACAAGCTCCTGGCCGGCTCGACTCCTTCACGGGGCGACACTACCAGCGTTTATATTGTACAGCCGGGGGACTCCCTGTGGAAGATCAGCCAGCGTTTCGGGGTTTCACTGGACGAGCTATTTGCGGCTAACAATATGAACAGTTCGACCATAATTTATCCAGGGCAGGAAATCATCATTCCCCGGGGCGGTGCCCCCATAGATGCACCAAGGGTTACATACATAACCCACACCGTAGTTAAGGGCGATACTCTATGGAACCTGTCATACAAGTACGGCGTGCCCATGGAGGAAATTGCGCAGGCCAATGGCATAACCACTTCTACTGTGTTGTATGTAGGCCAGGTTTTAAGGATTCCCAAGAAGGAGATACCTGTAAAACCCACGCCTGGACCTCAATATGGCGAGCTGCTGGATTGGTGGAAGGAAGCCCAGTACGCCTTTCCGCTCAATTCCACGGCAACCGTGGTGGATTTTCATACTGGTATCAGCTTTAGAGTAGTAAGGACATATGGAACGGGGCATGCCGATGTAGAACCGCTGACTTATGAGGATACGCGCATAATGAAGAGCATCTGGGAAAGATATGAGAGGTTGGCAAGCGGTGCTGTAAACTACTGGGCCAGGCGACCGGTGCTGGTACTCATAAACGGGCGCAAGCTGGCGGCCTCTGCCACTGCGGCACTACATGCCGGTCTGGATTCGGCACCCGATGGAGCCTATGTGAGCTGGAGAAGTGGTGATTACGGGCCTGGGATAAATTACGATAAGATAAAGGGAAATGGAGCAGATGGGCACTTTGATATTCATTTTTTGAATAGCGTACGCCACAAGGATGGGCAGGTAGATACCGAGCACCAGGTCATGATAAGGATAGCCGCAGGGCAATAAACGGTGAACTTATGCATGACATTTAATACAAAGGTAACAATTTGTTTGTTTAAATGTAAAGACAGATTGAGAGGTAATAATGTATAATAAAGATTGAAATGATGTGCGAAAGGATGGCGCCTCTTATGAAAAGGAAGGTATTAATTTTAATTGCCCTGTTTCTGGTGTCGGGAGTCTCTTATGTAGCTCATACCCTCTATCAGGTTCTCAATCCCGAGACCCTGTTCGAAACACAGCCGCATACCGAAGAAAATGCGGATACCAAGCAGCCGATACAAAACGATAAAGAAGTTTCTGTACACATCCGGCAGCCAGAGGAGCAGTACCGTTTCGATGAGGATAGAATCAACATTCTCCTGCTCGGATTGGATGCGGATCAAGAACGCTATGAGACCATGAAAGCATTTAGAACTGATACAATCATATTATTGTCCATTGACTTTCAAGCCAATCAGGTGTATCTCATCTCAATTCCCAGGGACAGCTATGTGAAGATACCTGGAAGACAACAGAGGGATAAGATCAACACCGCCTTTGTATGGGGTGGTGGGTTCAATGGCAAAGGCTTTGAGAGAACCATAGAAACGGTAAGCAGCTTTTTGGGCGGAATTCCCATACACTATTACGTTGGGATTGATATGAACGCCTTTGTAGAAATAGTCGACATCATGGGCGGTGTGGAATTTGAGGTGGACGTTCCCGTTAAAATAGGAGGAAGGGAGCTAAAGCCTGGACTGCAACGGCTCGGTGGACAGCAGGTACTGGATTACTGCAGGAACAGGCATTTCCCCTGGGGAGACATCCAGAGAGTTAAGAACCAGCAAAAGATGCTGCTGGCCATATTTGATCAGCTCAAGTCTTCAAAACAGCTCCTCAATGTTTCGAAGTATTATGAAGTGGTAAAGAGCAAAGTTTACACCAATCTAAACGCAAAGCAGATTGCTGCTTTGGGAGTTTTTGGGATGAAACTGGACCTTTCAAACATCCATACTTACAGCATACCTGGTGATTTTCTCAATATTGACGGAATAAGCTACTGGGGAGTAAATCAATACGGTAAAAAAGACCTAGTAAAAGAGATATTCGGCGTTGAAATAGAGATAGACCGTAGAGATGATGTAAGATATATAAAGAAGGAGTTAGAGGAAAAGCTCAAGGCGCTTAAAGCGGCTATTAATGAAGCCAATGATATGATAAACAAAGCGCAAAAGGTTATGTCAACATATTTTGCATACGTAAAGGAAGAAGAAAAGGCCGGTGTTGAGTCGCGCATTGATAAAGTGCGCCAAAGCATAGATATTGAGGATGTGGCATCTATCAAGACAGCAACAAGAGAGCTAAAGGATTATACAGACAGGCTGGCTCAAATGTGCGCTCAGCGAAAGAAAGAGGATGAGGAGAGAAAGGCACATGAGCAGGCACTTGTAAAAGCCCGAAAGGACGCTCAACAGGTAATACAGTGGGCCACCGCGCAGATCGAAGAAAAGGGCGACAGGCTATCCCCCCAAGACAGGCAAAGGATTGAGGCATCAATTGCAAGCGTAAATGAAGCATTAAAAGGCCAAAATGTCCAAGATATTATTAACAAAACGGCCGAATTGAAAAAACAGGCCGAGGCCATATTCAATGCGATAGAACAAGAAAAAGAGAAGGGTAATAACGATACTCGGAAAGAACCAAGTTCTCCACCGCAAGGTGGTACAGATGACCCGAATGGTGGTGAGGTACCGGAAAATGGCCAGGACAACTCGCAGGCACCGGATGATAATCAAGAACCTGCGGGCGATGGGCAAGATAATTCAGAAGCAGTGAGGAATGAGCAGAGAGTTTAGGAAGATCCTGATGAAGATGGGGAGAGTTCGGCGGATGAAGGTGATGTTTAGGGAAATGCCCTCACTTACGATGAAGTGATGTCTGGATTGTGACAGAACGAGCGTGAAGGCGGGGGATTATGGGGTGGCTGAGTACGACAGTAAAATCCATGACATGGACAATATAAGCATAGAGGATGTGATCGATGTAAAGGAATTAAAGGGCATACTCAACTGCTTTGTGCTGGCCACGGGGCTAGGGGCGATATGCGCAAACGCCAAAGGCGAGCCCATCATCGTTCCGGATGAATACGAAGGTCAGTGTCCGTTCTGCAAAATAGTGCGCTCTGATCCCGAAGGCCTTAAGCGGTGTAATCAGTCCATGAGCTATGCGGGAAGACAGGCGGCGCAGCTGGGTGAGCCCTATATCTTCCGCTGCCATGCCGGTCTGATAGAGTTTGCTGCTCCCATAATGTTCAAGGACATATATCTTGGTAGCATCTCGTGTGGACCTGTCATCATGTGGGAATGGGATGAGATTGCTCTTCAAGAGTTTTTGAATCTAACCCGGGACCTCAACATCAACCGTGAAGCCTTGGTGGTGGCCAGCAGGCAGGTCAAGATGCTGTCCAGCAGGAACGTACAGGCAGCGGCCCAGCTTATTTTCATAGTGGCCAATCACATCGCGAAAACCGGTATGCTTACGCTGCAGTACAGAAAGGAGCTCAATGAACAGCAGGCAAAGCTGGCCGAAGCGATATTTGAGAGAAAGCGCGCCGAGGAGACCATTAAGGCCCTTGAGGCCAAGGCTCAAGTATCGATATACCCTATAGACAAAGAACAGGAGCTTTTAAGCAGGGTCAGGCTGGGAGATCGTACCGGTGCAAAGGAAATTCTAAATGACCTGTTGGGGGATATATTCTTCCGCACAGCAGGGAACATGGACCTCATGAAGGCCAGGATATTGGAGCTTGTGGTTGTCATATCGAGGGCAGCGGTGGAAGGGGGCGCTAGTCTAGAAAGGTTGTTAGGCCTAAATTACAACTTCATTTCCGAGCTGTCGCAGATGAACAGCATTGATGAAGTGTGTCACTGGGTTGTGAAGGTGCTGGACATATTCCTGGATACCGTGTACGAAACCAAAAAAGTTCGCAATGCCAAAAGCCTTGGTGAGGCTTTAAAGTATATTCGTGAGAATTATAATAAAGATATCACCCTTGAGGATGTGGCGCGAAAGGTATATATAAGTCCTTATTATCTCAGCCATTTATTCAGGGGAGAACTTAACATAACGTTTTTAGAATATTTGACCATGGTGCGGATGGAAGAGGCCAAGAAGTTGCTCAAGGACACGTCACTGTCTATTGTAGCCATTGCATCTCAAGTCGGCTATGAAGATGCCAGCTATTTCAGCAAGGTGTTCAAAAAATACGTAGGCATATCCCCTGCACAATACAGGAAGAATCTCTGATGTTGGGCTTGGCAAGATTTTACCCATATTCACAAGATTTAACCAGTACGGCTAGAACCAAACCTGTTATAATTTAAAATGTGAGCTTTTAAAGCATGTCTATGGCAGGAACCAGAGATATATTGTTGAAGCGATGAGCTCATGATATTTGATAAAAGGGGGGTTTTAATGAATGGCCGATTTCAGGGCAATTGCTGATGCTTTGAAGGCCGGCAATGCTCCAAAGGTGAAGGAAATGGTTGAGGCAGCGCTTGCAGAGGGAGTAAACCCTGAGGACATTTTAAATAAGGCGCTTATAGTGGGAATGAGCGAGATAGGTGAGCTGTTCAAGAACAACGAGATATACGTCCCAGAGGTGCTCATCGCTGCTCGTGCCATGTACGCCGGACTGAATATCTTAAAGCCCTTGCTGGCTGAGCGGGATGTAAAGCCGATGGGGAAAGTAGTCATTGGTACCGTGAAGGGCGATCTACATGACATTGGGAAGAATCTGGTTGCTATGATGCTTGAAGGGGCGGGATTTGAGGTAACTGACCTTGGCATCGACGTTGCGCCCGAAAAATTCGTCGATGCAGCAAAAGCCGCTGGGCCAGGCTGTATCGTTGCCATGTCTGCGCTGCTCACTACCACCATGCCGGCTATGAAGGATACCATTGAGGCTTTGAAAGCGGCTGGAATAAGAGATCAAGTAAAAGTTATGGTAGGAGGGGCGCCGGTCACGCAGAAGTTTGCCGATGAGATTGGCGCTGACGGCTATGCGCCTGATGCCGCATCGGCTGCTGATCTGGCAAAGACCTTTGTAGCGTAATGCCTTAATGGTTTTGATGTGAGATCGCATAGTGACTGCTGTATTAAAGAAGTGCAGGAGAAATATAAAAAGGCATAAAAAAAGAGGGCACTTTAAGGTGAAATGCCCTCTTTTTTGTTATTTCTTATACAGTATTCAAAATTTTATCTTTTAGTATCTTAAAGCCAGAGTTTATTTAATATGTAATTCGTTGCTAAAGTGCCTTTTCCAGCTTTTTTGTATAACATCCACCACTGGCTGCCTTGTCTTTAAAATTACTACCAGCTGCGAGACGCTGCGCTCTATATTCATCGGCGTTATAGAGATAGAGGCATTCACTCCATCCACATAATGCCACCCCTCGTTTAGTTTGAAAAAACCTTTTATTCTGAATGCGAAGTCCGAAAGGCTTTGCAAAAAACCCTTTAGCTTTTCCCTCTCAAATACTCCATCGGCTTCAAGCAGCAGGGTTTTTGGCCTGTTGGACGGACAATTGAGGTTGGAAGTTGCTGGAGGTAGCGGAAACCCTTCAAGATTTTGCTGCAACCAGGTGTGGTCCAATCTGCCGTAAGAGGTGGTTACTATGGGGGCGACAGGATTCAGGCTTCGAATGCTTTCCTCCACACTGTTGAGCCTCGCGGAATCCACCAGATCCGCCTTGTTTATCACTATCAAATGGCTGTATTCTATTTGTTTGCGTGCAACCTCCAGCGTCTGTGACAGCTCTATAAACGAGGTGGCGTCGACTATGCATATGGTGCCTCTAAAATCGTAGATATCGCCGGTTTTTGGTTGTATATCGTAAAGGATTTTTTCCATCCCCGATGGGTCCGAAAGCCCTGAGCTTTCGATAAACAGCGATTCAATGGGGGTGCTGGCCATTGCGATCAGCCCTTCGGCAAAGGTGGAGGCAAGGCAGCTGCAAAAAATAGAGCCATTATTTATTTCAATCAGGTCTATGCCTTCCTTTTTGACCAGTGTACCGTCTATGCCCACACTGCCAAACTCATTCATTATTATGCCTATCTTTTTATTTTGGCTAAATTCCAGCAGATTTTTTAAAAGCGTGGTCTTACCCGCTCCCAGAAAACCGGTGATCAAATATACCGATATCTTGCGACTCATTTTAGACACTCCTCAATACTTCTGAATAGATCGTTTCTGCTGGGTATTATGGACGAATACTTGAGCTTGCCGTTGATGTATATGCACGGGAGATTCTTTATGCCCATCTTCTTGATGCGGGCTATACCTTCGCGGGTGGTAAACTTGTGTTCCACCCAGTCTATCTTGTCGCCAAAGTGTTCTTTAGCGATTTTTACGGCGTTCACCATGTAGGTACAGGCAGCGCAGGTAGCCGAATCCAGGGTGAAGACCTCGATAAGCGGCTTTTCAAGGTTTTCATAGTCGGGCAGCTCAACCTCAATGTCCAGCTGTGTACCCTGATAGTTCTCCAGCATCTTTCTTACCTCGTCGGTGTTGCGTATGGCTTGCTGTATGCCGATGGGGTTTTCGGGGGGAACATCGTACGGCATGTCGCATCCTGGTGCAATGGCTAGGTTGTGGTGGTCGAGTTTATCCAACAGGTCTACCACGTATTTCATGTTGTCCTGCTGGCTGCCATACAACATGATGGAGGTTAAGGGGATGTTGCCGCCCAGCACTATGTTGTATCTATCGGTAATCTTTTTGGCTTCAACCATGTCTATGTTTTCATCGATGAATATGGAATCAGGGCCGGTTTTGCACATCTCCTCGATGTTCTTTGAAGCATTGCCGCACACGAAGAATGAGGATAAGGATCCGTTTTGCTTAATAAAGTTAAAAATTTCGGCAGCAGGTTCCGATATAAACTGCGCAAAGTGCTGTGGAGAGATCTGGGAGACCAAAGGATCCACAATTGCGATGACGTCCATCCCGGCTTCTAGGTAGTATTCTGCCATCCTTTTGGCTACCTCGCTGGTGTATCTAATGAGCTGATGTACATAATCGGGGTCCATGAACATATCCATGAACAGCTCGGTACCTCTCAGATGGGATGCCAGGGTCAAAGGTCCACATATCAGTCCAAATAAAGCGGTGGTCTCGCCAACTTCGGCTTTAAATCTTTTCATCACTTCTAGTATCATGGGAAGCCTGCCATCTGATTTTTCGGGCAGGCGTTGAGGAACGGTTTTATCAGAAGCCAGTGGATGGGATTTGACAGATGGCGGGGCTTTTTGAGCCCATACCAGCTCGCAGCCCAGGATTTCAGCTTCTACCTGCAGGTCAAACAGCACCGGCTGCCCATCTGGGCGGTACAGCCTGTTCACTTCCATGAGGGATTCAAAGAGCTTTCCACCGTCGGTTAAGACCTCGATGGCGCTGTAGCCTTTGAGCTTGCCAGCATGGACACCGGCAAAAGGCACCCAAGGTACCCTTGGAAGGCCTTTTTCATGTTTGAAAGTCCTTATAAGCAGCTCTTTTCCTGTTATGGCTTCCATAACCTTATAACCCCCTTGATGCTATGGATGTGCTGTTCTGCGTTTGTCTTTTATTGTATCAACTGATATCCGGGATGTCTGCATTCTATCTTGTTAAGTTTAGTGAAATCTTGTGGAGGGGTGTTTTAAAAAACTTTATGAAGAAGTGATTTGCTCAAAATGATGTGGTAAAATATCCTCATAACTCAGACTTCGCACATAAAAAATGAGCTCTGAACCTTGAAAAATCAACATTTTTCGGCATAAAAATATAGAAACATCCTCTCTTTTATGGTATAA
>NZ_FOXR01000002.1:0-158877 GCF_900115765.1 Caldicoprobacter faecalis
ATAAAACTGCTGGAGGCTCTTTTAGGTCAAGGACGGGCGCAGCCCGGCGATAGCGAATCCTTGACCTAAAAGAAGCCGGAAGCAGTAAAATTTAAAGATCAGTGGTGATAATTTAACCTGATTCTAGCCAGAGGGAATTTTACACAAAAATTTGGACTTGATCCAAAATAGCGCCCCGTGCATACATATCCCAGTAAGGTGCTCCTAACCCCACGAAGGCAGGCACCACATACACACCATTGGTGTCCTTCACTCTATTGGCATATTTTTCACTCTCAGCAACATTTTCAATCAATTTCAGCTCATCCCTGAGCCACTGTATGACCGCACCCGCGATAAAAACGCTGCCTTCCAGGGCATACTCGATCTCTCCTCCAATACCCCATGCGATGGTGGTCAGCAGGTTATTGTTTGATGCGATCCGGCTTTTACCGGTATTCATCAGTATAAAACACCCTGTTCCATAAGTATTTTTCACCATGCCTCTCTCAAAGCATGCCTGACCGAAAAGGGCCGCCTGCTGATCTCCCGCCACTCCCGTTATAGGTATTTCCCTTCCTAAAAGTTTACTGTCGATCATACCAAAAAATCCGCTGGATTCCTTGACTTCAGGAAGCATTGTAGGCGGAATATCCAGCTCTTTCAGCAACTCCTCATCCCAGCACAGCTCATCAATATTATACAGCATGGTCCTGGAAGCGTTTGTGTAATCGGTGGCAAATACCTTGCCACCCGTAAGCTTCCATATAAGCCATGTGTCCATTGTGCCGGCCAACAGATCCCCAGCCTGTGCCATCTGGTTTGCCCCATCGACGTTCTCCAATATCCAGCAGATTTTGGTGGCAGAAAAATACGCGTCTATGACCAACCCCGTCTTTTTCTTGATGATATCCTCTAAACCCCTCTGTTTTAACTCATCGCACAAAGAAGCCGTTCTCCGGCACTGCCAGACAATGGCATTATATATGGGCTTGCCGGTATGCCTATTCCATACCACAACAGTCTCCCGTTGATTTGTAATCCCTATGGCCGCAATGTCGTCTGCTTTAATACCAGTTGTATCCAGTACTTTGCGCAGCACGCTCAATTGGCATTCCCATATCTCTTCTGCATCGTGTTCCACCCATCCTGGCCTAGAATAAATTTGTCTAAATTCCCTGCCCTCTTTCCCCACAATTCTGCCGTAGCCGTCAAATACAACAGCCCGGCAGCTGGTTGTGCCCTGATCCAGGGCCACAACATACTTTTCCCCCATATCATCTTCCCTCACAATTTATAATCTTACAGCTCCCACAGCTCCGCCTTACTAGTTGATACGGCCACTGCACCGGCTCCCAGCGCCTGTATGATGTCCTGTTTACTGGTGATCATCCCTCCGGCTATAACGGGCTGGGGAATCTTGTGCTTGAGCTCAGCGATGGCTTTGGGAACAATACCCGGCATCACTTCCACAAAGTCCGGGTCATAGCTTTGAACCATCTTGATCCCGCTCTCAAAAGATCTGGAGTCCACGAGAAACAGCCGCTGAACAGTAACAAGCCCTATTTCCTTCCCGTACTTCAGCAAATTGTTCTTGGTGGATAGTATGCCATCGACTTGTATCCTGTATCGAAGATAGTCAACCGCCGCCAAATCTTTGCCCAACCCATCAATTAGATCGATGTGAACAAAAACCCTCTTCCCTCTATCTTTTAGCTCATTGACAATATCCTGAAGGGTTAGTATGCTGCCTGATAGCAGAAAAACCACGTTGACGCTTGAATGCAGTGCTTGCTGCAGCAGCTCGGTGTGAGGTAGTGCTGCTATGATAGGATTTGCCTCAAGACATTCAATAATGCTCTCCATCACCTTTTCTCCTCTTTTAAAAAATCAACAAATAACTCCTACAACCAAAATATTAATAATTTAAACAACTTATCTCTGCAATTACAAAATAGACGATTACCACGTGAAAAAACTAGCAATGTCTATTTAAAGAACTTAAAGACATATAGGCAAAACGTTGACAACTTCTGCTCGCTTGGTTACATTATATCATAAAAAAGGCCCCCTCTACAATATTGAAAGACGGGGCTAATACATGACTACCTTTTATGCCGTTTCAATACGAGCCACATCGTGTAAATTCAGCTCTTCGATTGCCATCTCGCGCAGCTTGTATTTTTAAACTTTTCCATTGGCCGTCATGAGATAGCTGTCAACAAAGCGAACGTATTTTGGACATTTTTCGGTATTAATTCACCGTTAAATCAGCCAACAGCACAAGTATACCAGCCTATTTCCAAGCATACCAGCCTATTTTGTAAACCACCAACAACCTATAAATGCAATAGCCTCATAAGAAATTTGGCAATCCAAAAGAAGAGGAACCTTCTTGCGAATTTTATAATAAAAAATAGGCTGTACAGCCGTTACGGCTCTACAGCCTATTTCCACTAATCAAACTGGTAGCCCCTAGGGGAATCGAACCCCTGTTTCCGCCGTGAGAGGGCGGCGTCCTAGGCCACTAGACGAAGGAGCCCCATAAAAATGGCTGCGGAACTAGGATTCGAACCTAGACCTTATGATCCAGAGTCACACGTGCTACCGTTACACCATTCCGCAGCGTTGTAGCTGTTCATCAACTTGCGGGATAAATTATACCACATTCCAAGAGAATGTCAAGAGGAGATTTTAAATTTCTTTGCTTTCCAGCAACAGTTTAATTTCAAATACATAAGCCCTCAAAGATTGAGGGCCTATACCCATCCCACGATGCCGTCTCTCTACGATTTTACAACCCGCTTCTCAGCAGGTGGGTGTCCTGTTGACTGCCTCTGTCTTCCATTCGACGATGGCCTGACATCGGTCAGCCAAACTCCGGACTCCCATATTATCTCCGTGGGTTAAAACCGGTAGAGATTCTCGCGCACCCCAGGATGAGTATTCATAATCCAGTCGCAGTTATATAGTAATACAAATTTCGCGTATTTTCAATACACAATATTACCCAAATAACATAAAAAACTTTTGATTAAATCCAGTACAACGAATGAAATCTCTATATTGCTGGCTTTTTCTCATTCTAAAAGATAAAATGGCACTTTTTTCTACAGGTTTTGTATCTTAATTACACTATTTTTAACACACTACCATCCATTTAAAAAAATCGTGGATGAACGGGCTTATGCTTCCAAACATTGCACCTTTCACAATAATATAAATGTACGCACAGGTGATCGCCCATTATTATGTTGCTATTCATATCATAAGCGAAGCTTTCCCTGTCGACATAAGGGCTGTAAGGGCCCTTATAATCCTCCATCTTTCCCTGTTCGATCATGGGCCCTCCACACCTGTCGCACAGCTCGTATACAATTATCAACCCGTTGCATAAAGGGCAAACCAGGTCCATATCTCTCCCTCAGGTCTGGTCAATGCCGGTCAATACTTCATCGAATATCACACATCTACCGTTGTTCCAATGTATGCACCCTTCACAGCTTACGATTTGTTCCTGCGCATTGATGTTGTCACTCAACGCCACCATGCGAGATCGATATTCAGGACATACCGAAGCCACATACCTCTTCTGCTCCATGCTGGGCGATTCCCGGTTTTCCATGATCTCACGTCCTCCCTTGCTTAACCTTATCCATAACTTATTATCCCTCCTCTCAAGGGGAATATTCAATTTTATACGACTTCAGACCTTTTCTCTGCTGGCTGGTTGGCCCTTGACCACTTGCCGCATCGGCCGCCCCATCTAGCTGCTACACTGTCTCCGGCCATAAGCTCCACTATTTCGCAATAATTGGTGCATCCATTGCACTCAAAGCTTCTGGAGGTAAATTCTTTTCTCAGTATCTCCTCAAAGCCTCTAAATTTCGTCTTATACCCTTTGCTTACGTAGTCTTTGGCAAGTATAGCGGCTCCCAGCGCACCCATGACGTCGTAGTGCTCTGGAACTGTTATCTCGTACCCCAGAGCCTCTTCAAACGCCTTTCGTATCCCAACGTTTGCCGCAACGCCCCCCTGAAATACCACTCTAGGAAGGATTTCCTTACCCTTGCCCACGTTGTTCAAATAGTTCCTGACCAGAGCCTCGCACAGCCCTCTTATGATATCCTCGCAACTACAGCCCATCTGCTGCTTGTGTATCATATCAGACTCGGCAAATACCGCACACCGCCCAGCAATCCTGACCGGCGACTTGGACTTAAGCGCCAGCTCTCCGAATTTTTCAATCGGTATATTTAAGCGGGCTGCCTGCCGGTCGAGGAACGAACCGGTACCGGCTGCGCATACCGTATTCATGGCAAAATCCGAAACCACTCCATCCCTGAGTATTATTATCTTTGAGTCCTGGCCTCCTATCTCCAGAATGGTTCTGGCATCGGGCACAAACGTCAAGGCAGCAATGCCGTGGGCGGTTATTTCGTTCTTTACCACGTCTGCGCCAACCACCACCGCCGCCAGCTCTCTGCCGCTGCCGGTGGTGCCAACGCCCCTTATCTCAACATCCGCGGGAAGCATTGAAGCCATATCGGCCATCGCTTTCTTCAAAATCTGTATGGGCTTTCCTTCAGTGCGCACATATATCTTGCCCAGCACGTTGTTTTCTTGGTCTATGGCAACGACGTTGATGCTGACCGACCCAACATCAACCCCTAAGAAGACTTTCTTTGTATTCATCGGCCTTGCTCCTCCTTCTTTGTTCCAGTAGATCCACAAAAGCCTCCAGCCGGGTAAAATAGCCGGCCTCACCCGTCATCTCATCCACCACAAGGGTCATTATAGGCGTACCGTAATCCTGGTAAACCCTGGGTAGTATGCTTTCTGCCACAATTTCTGGCATACAGCCAAAAGGCATGATTTGGATTATCCCGTCCAGGCCACATTCAGAGTAGTATATGCTGTTGGCTATGGTCTGCCAGGCATGTCCCCCAACGCATAAATTCAAGTAAGGTGCCGCCTTTTTCAATATCCTTTTGTAGCTCATCCTGTATTTGACATCTAGAGAAAGGTGAACTTTCACCCATTCATGAAGCGTGATACTCCTGTACACTTCCACCCCCAGATAACCAAGCTTTTTTCAATGTTGAGGTTAACGTACGGCTCTATAAGGGTGTATATCTCGCCAACCAGGCCTATTTTTAGAGGCGACACCCCGGGTTTTTCCTCTACCTGGCTCAATATCCCCTTATATTTTCTAATGGTTTCCAGTATTTCGTGGCTGCCATGCTTGCCTACCACTTCCCGTTCAAAACGGTACAGCCTGCTGTCGGTATCTCCCTTATTGACTTCCCTGGCCCTCTTCTTCAAGGCTATATCCAGCATCTCATCAGCCTCTTTCACAATGGTCGACGCCCTCTTGAATGCCTGCGCTATGTTTACCCAGGAGTTTTTGCCGGCAAGCTTTCTAATCCTCTCTATAAATACCCTGTAGTCGGCATCGGGCGGGTCAAATATAATCATATCCACGTCATAACCCAAGTCTTTTAGGATTTCCTTCTGCACCACTCCATAATAGCCGAACCTGCAGGGGCCACAGCTCCCGGCTATTATTATGGTATCAGCTCCCTTTTCTATACTTTCTATATAATTCCCTATGTTGATCTTCAAGGGCAAGCACGCCATCTCGGGCGAAAGCTTGGTACCGATCTCCAGCGTCCTCTCAGTGATGGACGGCGGTATTACAACCTCTACCCCCAGGTCGTCAAGCAGTCCCTTAATGGCCAAATACACTTGCCCCATGTGCGGAAATGTAACCTTCACGGCCATCCCTCCATTCGATCATGTCTATAAACGCCTCCAGGCGCGTATTAAACCCTGCCTGTCCGCTGTGCTCATCAACGGTAATCAAAGCGCTGGGAATCTGGTACAACCTGTGGTTATACCTTTGAAGCAGCTCCACAATGAAAGCATCGATGCCACAGCCAAAGCTGGATAAAAATATGATCCCGTCCACCTTTCTGCCCTTCAGCATGGTAAGCCCGCTGCCTAGCAGCTTTTTGCCGTAGCTCCAAAAAAGCTTCTTAGGCAGCTCTGCGCATGCCATCTCAATCTGTGGCTGCGCAATGTTCTCGGGCACCAGGACGGCATACCCCCTGGCCCTGAGCTTGGAGATAAGCCCCATGCTGATGAACTCATCGTACAGCAGATAGGGGTGTCCTATAAGGCCTATTATCCCTTTGCCTTCTCCTTCTCCAATGCGTTTACGCCCATTCAGCATATCAAGGGGCGTTTGGCCCTCCTTCAAAAGTAAATCGTAAGCCTGCTGGCTTGCTGTGGCTTTTTGCAAAGCCTTAACTGCCTGAGAAGGCTTGGCTCCAATCCTCGTACCCAGCTCAACATAAGCCCTATGCACATCCTTGAGATTGCGGTGAGCGTTATAATTCAGCACTATCAAATCGGGCAACCCTTTTATTGAGCTTTTTATCATCTCGGGCAAACCTATAAACTTTGGGCATATATATTCTTCTGGACATATGCTGACCAGTCTAGGAATGAATATTGCATCGACCTTTCCTATAAGGTTGACGACGTGGCCATGGAACAGCTTGATCGGCAGGCAGGCATCATCAACGCAGCTCATTACCCCGCTGTCCAGCACCGCCTTTGAAGTTACTGATGACGTAACCACCTGGTGCCCTAGCTCTTCAAAAAAGCTGTGCCACAAGGGATAGTAGTTGTAGTACAGCAATGCTCTGGGGATCCCGATTCTCAAATGCTCGTCCTCTCCTTTCTTAGCTCGAAAAATTCACAGTCCATCATATCTATATATTATTGACCAATACTTTGTATCTTATAATAGGTGCATAGCCAACTTGAAGCTCACAATCTTTACTTAACACATAAAAGGTATCGCCTTAAAACAAGCTTCGTCTGACATAATAAAAGCCTTGCCAAACAAGATAAAAGGGCAAAAGTGGAGATTGAACATTCATTGAATAACTGTAAAATTTATGAAAACCGACTATTGCTTTAACAATAAAAATGTTATATACTAGAACTAGAATATAATAAAGGGGGATGATTACTGTGAAAACCGTAAATATAAAGTTAACCACGGCTGAGAGCGTAAAGAAATTCGTCAACATAGTCAGCAAATACCCTTACGAGATAGACATTCGCTCGGGGCGCTATGTGGTTGATGCAAAGTCGATCCTTGGCATTTTCAGCTTGGATCTCAGCAAACCCGTGACGGTGGAGATATACTCGGATGACTGTGATGACTTCCTGGAAGAGATAAAGGAATACATAATTTAAAAGAACACCTCCAAGGTGTTCTTTTTGTCAATGCTGTGGATCATGCATATTGTTCGTTTGAGGTGAAGAAATGCCGGACCAAGCTGCCCACCTGGCTGAAAACAAATTATCAATACTGTATTACCTTCGTTCCCTGGACATACCGCTCACCAACAGCCAGATCACCCAATTTTTTCTGGAAAACAACGTGATGAACTATTTCGACCTGCAACAGCTGTTGGGCGAGCTGGTATCGTCTCAACACATAAGCTGCTTGGATACCGGCCACAAGAGCTTTTACAGCCTTACCCCCATGGGGCTCAAGACCCTAAACTTTTTTAAAAACCGCATTCCGGAGTGGCTTCGCGAGGCAATAGATATATATGCCAGACAAAATCGGAATCGGTTCAAGAGAGAAAACCAAATAGTAGCCGAGTACAAGAGGGTCTCCCCCGATGAATATGAGGTGACCTGCAAGGTGATGGAAAACGATATCACCCTCATCGAACTAAAATTGAGCGTAACCGACAGCAAGCAGGCCAGAATCATCTGCAATAACTGGGACACCAAAGCCCCCGAGATATACAGATTCATCATGCAGAACTTGAGCGTTTGATAATAAAAGCTCAAACAAAGATCCCCATGACATGGTATCATACAGTCATCCATGGCATGGGGATTTTTTATGGTCAACCCGTCAACAAAGCACTTGCCTTATTTTCTAAAGCCTCTGCTCGGTCTTCCATTCTAAATACCAACTCCCCATTCTCAGCATCTATCATTACGGTGCAGCCGCTATGCAGCTCTCCGGCAACTATTTTCCACCCCAGCTCGGTCTCTATGGTGTGTTCCATAAAGCGCTTTATTGGACGGGCTCCATACACCGGATCAAAGCTTCGCTCGGCAATGAGCTCTTTGGCAGCCTGACTCAGCCTAAGCTCTATTCCCCTTTCTCTTACCCTCTCTTTGATTTCATTAAACCTTAAATCCACAATCCTGCTGACCTCTTCTTTTCTCAAAGGTTTAAACATTACAATCTCATCGATGCGATTTAAAAACTCGGGACGGAAGTATCTCTTCAGTTCAGACATTACCAGGCTTCTGGTATTTTCGTCGATATCGCCCCTGTCTTTTAGGCGTTCCATCAAAATGGGTCCCCCGATGTTGGAGGTCATGATGATTACGGTATTCTTAAAGTCTACGGTATGCCCCTGGCTGTCGGTCAGCCGTCCATCATCCAGCAACTGCAGCAAAATGTTGAACACGTCGGGATGGGCCTTTTCAATCTCATCAAACAGCACAACCGAGTAAGGCTTACGCCGCACCGCTTCGGTCAGCTGTCCGCCTTCTTCATATCCCACATAGCCCGGCGGCGCGCCGATCAGCCTGGACACCGAAAATTTTTCCATGTACTCGGACATATCGATCCGGACCATGTTGTCTTCGGTGTCAAACAGCACGCTGGCCAAAGTCTTGGCCACCTCGGTCTTGCCAACGCCTGTGGGCCCCAAGAACAGAAACGAGCCTATGGGGCGCTTTGGGTCCTTAAGGCCCGCCCTGGCGCGTATCACCGCATTGACCACCGCCTTTATGGCTTCATCCTGCCCAATGACCCTCTCGTGCATTATATCCTCCAGGCGCAAAAGCTTTTCCCTCTCGCTTTCCATAAGCCGCGCAACGGGTATTCCCGTCCATCGTGAAACCACCTGTGCAATCTCCTCTTCGGTTACCTCCTCTTTGAGCAATCGCTTGTCATAGTCTAGAGACTCCAGCTTCATCCTCTGCTCTTCCAGCTCCTTCTCCAGCCTGGGCAGGACACCGTACTGCAGCTCAGCCATCTTGTTGAGGTCATACTGCCGTTCGGCCTGCGCTATCTGCGCTTTGGTGTCCTCGATCTCCTGCTTTATCTCTTTAATCTTGCGGATTATATCCTTCTCCATTTCCCACTGGGCCATCATGGCATTTGACTTCTCCTTAAGCTCGCTTATTTGCCTCATTATGCTTTCAAGGCGCTGTTTTGACGCTTCATCGGCCTCTTTTTTCAAGGCCTCTTTTTCGATCTCGAGCTGCATGATCTTCCTGGTTATGACGTCCAGCTCAGCGGGCATGCTGTCAATCTCGGTACGCAGCATAGCGGCCGCCTCATCCACCAGGTCAATGGCCTTATCGGGCAGAAAACGTTCGGTGATGTAACGATGAGATAGCACCGCGGCGGCAATCAAAGCATTGTCCTTTATCCTGACCCCGTGATGGATCTCGAACCTCTCCTTCAGCCCGCGCAAAATGGATATGGTATCCTCCACGCTGGGCTGCTCGATGAGCACTGGCTGAAACCTTCGCTCAAGCGCAGCATCCTTTTCGATGTACTTCCTGTACTCATCTATGGTGGTGGCACCGATGCAGTGGAGCTCGCCTCGAGCCAGCTTGGGTTTGAGCAGGTTACCGGCATCCATTGCCCCCTCTGCCTTTCCGGCACCCACTATGTTGTGGATCTCGTCAATGAAGAGTATTATCTCGCCGTTGGAATCCTCTATTTCCTTGAGCACCGCTTTAAGCCTTTCCTCAAACTCTCCGCGATATTTCGCTCCCGCAATCAACGCACCCATATCAAGGGCAAATATCTTTTTATTCTTAAGCGATTCAGGCACATCTCCTTTGAGTATGCGCTGGGCAAGGCCCTCTACCACAGCGGTCTTACCCACACCGGGCTTGCCAATCAGCACCGGGTTGTTCTTTGTCCTGCGGCTCAATATGCGGATTACCCTGCGTATCTCCTCATCCCGGCCTATGACCGGGTCCAGCTTGTTTTTGCGGGCCTCTTCCACCAGCTCGCGGCCAAAGCGCTTTAAAGCCTCGTAGGTCTCCTCAGGATTTTGGCTGGTTATCCTCTGGCTTTTTCTGATCTCCGCCAGCTTCTTGAGAAACTTTTCCCGGCTAATACCGTAACGGCTGATTATCCTTTTGGTGGAATAGCTGGTATCATCCAGTATGGCAAGGTACAGGTGCTCAACGCTTATATACTCATCCTTGAATTCCTTTGCCTGTTTCTCGGCTTTTATTAAAACTTGATTGAACTGAACGCTGACATAGGGCTGAACGTTGCCTATGACCTTGGGACGCCTTTCAACCTCGTCCCTCAAATCACGTATATAGGCATCTACGTCCACATCCATGCCTTTCAATATCCTGGGGATAAGGCCGTCTTCCTGTGCCACCAGCGCCAAATGAAGATGTACCGTATCCAGTTCCTGTTGCCCGTTGTCTATCACCAGCTTCTGCGCTTCCATTAACGCTTCCTGGGCTCGCTGAGTGAACCTTTCAAAGTTAATCATTCCTCATCCCCCCTTGGATTCCACGGGGAAATCTCCTTTAGCTTCTGATATAGCTCCTTCTCCTTCTGTGTTATATGCTCAGGTATTACAATCTTTACCCTGACGTACAGGTCTCCCCTGTTACCCTTTCTGTCCTTGTAACCCATACCCGAGATCCTCAATTTTTTACCGGTTGAAGTGCCGGCAGGAATTTTTACCGAAAATTTTTGCCCGCTAAGGGATTTTACAGTAACCGTTGTGCCCAGCACAGCCTCCCACGGAAGTATGGGCACATCCTTTATCAGGTCCAGGCCCTGCAGCTCATAACCCTCGCCTGGATTGATACGTACGGTGACGAGGAGGTCACCCCCGTCTATGCCCTGTCCCCTTAGCCTTATCTTGTCACCATCCAGAACGCCGGCCGGTATCTTCATCCTTATCCTCTTTATTGAACCGTCTCGGCCACGGACCGATAATATCCTATCGCCGCCATTGAAGGCCTGCTCCAGATCCACCTCTACCTCAGTTTCTACGTCCTGTCCCTTCTGAGCTGTAGCCGTATTATAAAAACGCCCCGAAAAGCTAAACGGGTCGCCCCGCCTGGCAAACCCTTCTAAAATGCTGTCCAGGTCCAATCCATTCTCGCCGAAGAACATCTCGAAGAAATCGGAAAACCCGCTACCTCCCGTGGTAGACGTCCGCTTTTGCCATCCGAAGTCGGATGGGTCAAAGTTCATGCCGTTTTGGAAGTCGTAATATTGGCCAAATGTATCATATTTCTTGCGCTTTTCCTCGTCACCCAGCACCTGGTAGGCTTCGTTTATTTCTTTGAATTTCTGCTCGGCCTCTTTATCCCCGGGATTGGCATCGGGGTGGTACTTCTTAGCCAAACGGCGATAGGCCCTTTTTATCTCCTCCTGCGTAGCATCCCTCGATACACCCAGTATCTTGTAGTAGTCCTTGTATTCCATAGTGGATATTCCTCCCTGGACACATCAAGCCGGATTTTATCTTTGACTTTCTTTGACTTTATTGTAGCACTAAATCCATTTTTATACAATACCCTTTTGAGAATTTTTAATGTTACGATTTATCGCATATTAACTTCCATAAAAATGCCCTTGTGGGTAGCATTTGTCTTTGGCTGGGAATGCGGCATTCCCAGCCATTTATCAATGATAAATCAGTCTGCTCTCATACGCCTCCAGCAAATCATGTTTTCCTTCCCTTATTTTGTCCCCTCCTGCTTCACCTTCAGTATCCTCAACCTGTTTATGGCAGCGCCTATTTCCTGAGGACGGGGTTGCGCGTAGTCTCCCGGATGAAGCCCTTCAAAAGGCGATATGACATCCAGCCCCTTTTCCTCTATGTCCCTGTACACTCTTTGGATTATCTCCCTCAAAGTAGTCTTACCGTCCATATAATTCTCCATCGCATAGCGGATTATGTCACCAATGGCCCTGGTCTGATTTATATCCACCAGCTGCTCAACGTCATCCAGGACCAAATTGGTATGTCCATATTGTATGTTGTCCAGTCCACGGGATTTTATTTTCTCGCGGCCTTTGAGCGAAAGGCTATGCGGAATGGGTATCCTGTGAGTGACTCGAATGGGCTGCCCGCCACCCTCTTTTTTCCTATCAGTCCTATACTCTTGCGCAATCTCCTTGGCTTTTGCAGTGACGTCCTTGGGGACATACTGCTCCATCATTATGACCCGATGCGCCACATCAAAATAATCTCCCGAGCCGCCTACTACGATAATGGTGGATACGCCCAACTGCTCATACAGGTCCTCCACCCTGTCGATAAAAGGCGTAATGGGTTCTGAATCCTTGTGAACCAGCTTCTGCATGCGCGCATCCCTGATCATAAAGTTGGTAGCGCTGGTATCCTCGTCGATCAAAAGCAGTGAAGTCCCAATCTCCAGGGCCTCCATGATATTGGCCGCCTGGGATGTGCTACCGCTGGCATTCTCGGTTGAAAAAGACCTGGTAGACTCGCCGTTGGGGAGATTGTTGATAAACGGGCTTATGTCCACCTTTTCCACCCTTCTGCCATCCTCTGCCCTGATCTTGACGGCATCTTCGACGGTGACCACCAGCTCCCTTCCGTCGCCGGGTATGTGGTCATACACGCCGCGTTCAATGGCACGGAGCAGCGTGGATTTCCCGTGATAGCCGCCACCCACTATGAGCGTTATACCTTTAGGGATTCCCATTCCCCATACCTTACCCGCATGGGGAAGCTCCACCATGACCTCCAGTTCTGGAGGCGACTTGAAAGGCACAGCCCCGCTTTCCATCGGCCGGTCGTCTACTCCGCTGCGCCGTGGAAGGATGGAACCGTTGGCGATAAAGGCCACCAAACCCATCTCCTTTATCTTGTTGCGCAGCACCCACTGGTCCTCTGCCAGGTTGACATGCCTCAACAATGCCGCGTTGTCCAAATTCTTATACACAAGGGATTGCTCCACCAATCGAGGCAGCTCGCCAAAAAACATTTCCATTGCCTGCCCTGCCAGCACGGTCCTGCCGCGGGCAGGAAGCCCCATGGTCAGCCGCGCTTCAACGCTTGAATCGGCGACCAGCACAGAAGTGCGGTTTAAAATCTCCTGTCCCACCGAGATGACCGAAATCTGCCCGCTCTTTCCGGTTCCCCTGTTGCCCTTCACAATTCTGGCAATGTTTTTGGAGATCTGGCGGGTCAGGAAATCCTCGAGGCCTTTCTTCCTGGGCTTTGATGAATACAGCTCTTGTGGAAAACCTGCCACCTTTTGAGGCACTACCACCCTGATCCTGGAAGGCGAAGCAAAGGGATCCCCCTGAACGTGGTCAATACGTAAGATAAAATTGCCAAAATCATAAGACCCCTGTATGTCTTTATAGGCCTTGTAGCCCCTGCCATCAATCCTGCGCAGTATGTTCTCAAGCTGCGTACGGTTTTGCACTCCTCCATCACCCCTTTATGTTTAGCACTTCTATGTTTGCTACCGCTTCTTCGATGAGCTTCTCGCCCTCAACCAGCTTTTCAGCTTCCCTCACCTTTTCCAGCTTTGGCCTGGTGACGGGATGTTTTGGCACAAATATAGTACAGCAGTCCTCGTAAGGAAGAATGGAGGTCTCGTATGTCCCTATCCTCCTGGCAAGGTCCATTATCTCTATCTTATCCATCCCTATAAGCGGCCTGAATACCGGCATCGAAACCGCATCATTGGTGGCACACAAGCTCTCTATCGTTTGACTGGCAACCTGCCCGAGGCTTTCCCCTGTGACCAAGGCCTTTGCATCCTCCTTATGCGCCACCACCTCAGCTATTCTCATCATAAAACGCCTCATGAGTATTGTAAGCATGTTATGAGGGCACTTTTGATACAATTCCTGTTGTATCTTGGTAAAAGGCACCACATGCAGCTTTATTTCACCGCAGTACTGGCTCAGGATCCTGCACAGGTCAATCACTTTCTCCTTTGAGCGCTCGCTGGTATATGGGAAGCTGTGGTAATGGACGGCGGTGACCTCAACCCCGCGTTTTGCTATCATCCACCCCGCCACTGGACTGTCAATACCTCCCGAAAGCAGCAGCACGGCCTTCCCATTAGTGCCAACCGGCATCCCGCCTGCGCCGGGGATTATTTGGCAGTACACATAAGCCCATTCCCTGACCTCAACGTTAACCGTCATCATGGGATTGTGGACATCCACCTTCAAGTTGGGAATGCGCCTTAAAAGATAACCACCCACTTTACGGCTCAGCTCCATAGAATTCAAATAAAAGCTCTTATCAGATCTGCGGGATTCTACTTTGAAGGTAAACGTTTCCTTTTGACTGGCAGCCTGAGCCTCCATGGCCTCTCTCAATAACACCTCGGCCGCCTTCTGTATAGCTACCACATCCTTTTCGACCTTCAGCGCGGGGCTGAAAGAAATTATCCCAAAGACCTTGGCTATGCTGTCGAAGACCCTTGGGTCATCCCCGATGTTTTCCACGTAATACCTTCCTTCCGCTTTCCTTACGGTTACGCCCTCATAGGGTTCCAAAGCCTTTACTATATTGTTATACAGCGCCCTTTCAAAATAGGGGCGATTCAGGCCCTTTAAGTGTATCTCCCCGTAACGCAATAAAGCCACTCTCTCCAATCTATCTACCTCCTTACAAACCCCTCCAGTTCCTTTACGCACTGCTCTATAATTCGAGCAGCCTGGCGCATTTCATCCTCGGTATTCAAGTACGACAGGCTGAGCCTTATAGCCCCCTGGGCCACATCCTTTTTTGCGCCGATAGCCTCAAGCACATGGCTCATATGGCCTCTTCTCGACGAGCAGGCCGAACCGGTGCCAACATACACCCCTTTTTCTTCCAGGGCATGGAGCATGACTTCCCCTCTTATGCCTGGAAAGCTCACGCTCAAAATGTGCGGTGCTCCCTTCTCAGGTGGAGGCCCGTTGATAACCGCCCAAGGCACCTTTTCGGTCAGCTCGGCAACCAAAATGCCCTTCAGCCTGTACAGGTAATCCCTGTCAACTTCCTCAAGCCAGCGTACCGCCTCACCAAAACCGACGATGCCGGGCATGTTTTCGGTACCGCTTCTGACGCCCCTTTCCTGACCGCCACCCCACTGAAGAGGGTGTATCTTCACCCCTTTTCTCATATACAGAGCACCTATACCCTTGGGGGCATGAATCTTGTGGCCACTTATGGAAAGCAGGTCGATGCCCCACTGAACTGGCTTTATATCCAGCTTGCCAAACGATTGAACGGCATCCACATGAAAAACAGGGGAATTCCCCTGAGCCTTCAATAGCCTGCCGATCTCCTGAATTGGCTGTATCGAGCCGATTTCGTTGTTTACATGCATTATGCTCACCAGTACGGTATCAGGACGTATTGCCCGTCTCACGTCATCGGGTGAGACTACTCCATCCCTGTTTACAGGGAGATAGGTTACCTCCCACCCTTCTTTCTCGAGGTATTTAAATGTATTCAAAACCGAGGGGTGCTCGATCTGGGTGGTAATGCAATGCCTTCCTTCGCGCTTTCTGGCCAGTGCCGTCCCTATAATAGCTAAATTGTTTGCTTCAGTCCCGCCCGAGGTAAAAAAAACGCCTTCGGCATCCACCCCCAGTGCCAAAGCAATCCTTTCTCTGGCCTCCTTAAGCTTTTTCTCTGCCCGCAAACCCATCCTGTGCAATGAGGATGGATTACCAAAGTCATGGAGCATGCACTCCATCACCGCTTCGGCCACACCAGGATGAACAGGGGTAGTAGCCGCATTGTCCAAATAAATCTCATGCCCCATAGCGCAATGCCTCCTTATACCTTGCCTCAATCAACCATTATTTTACCCCTTCCTCTAAATTACTACAAGTGAATCCACACAGTATTTTAATTTACACCAAAATTAAAATTCCTGTTAAAATAAAAATCCCCTCTTGACAAGGGGATCATATGATGTTATCTGGTTTTGACATTTCGGGGATTGAATATCTTGAAAAGCTCCACCAGCTTGTCGCTGGGTTCGAACACCAGCATCGATTTTACGCCATCCTGGGTGAAAATGCCGTAGTAAAGCCCTGGACCGCGGTTGAGGAAATAGTTGTACCTGTTTTGAATCCCCTTGTGGTGAAGCATGCGCTTAAACCCCTCATCGCTTATGGGTGCAATCACCTCAAATTCCCTCACATCCACCGACAGCAGCTTTTTCCTTTTGCTGTTGTTGATGATTTTGGCTATATCGAGAATGCCGTTTGTAAAGGTATAATCGTACTCAATCCGCTGGTTGTTCTTAAGGACAAAACACCCGTATGCCAGCGCTCCGCACACTAAAGTGAAGGCTATTGCCGGTATATTGATGATGCCGTTCATAATGGTCATGAGCCCCTGTATGGCTAAAATTGCGAATATAACCATACCAATATAGCATATAACATAGATTATTGAATTTAAACCGTCGTTGACCTTGGTCACCGATTCCTCATGAAAGTAATCCATTGAAGGCCTATCCCCCTTTGCAAATTATCTTTATATCGCTTTTTAAATAATTGTAGCATGATTTCGGCTATATTAAAACCCCCTAATGACAATTCAGGTTCTTCAAAATTTTTATCGAAACGGGAGGATTTTTGATGAAACTTGCGAATTTATTTATTGAAGGAGGGAGGCATTTCCATGCTGTGTCCAAGTTGTGGTACCAGAAATAATTATTATCACCGTTACTGCTACAATTGCGGGTATAAACTAATAACCGACCAGGAAGAAATAAAATCCCATGAAAAAGAGCAGCCACAGAAACCTGAGGTTGAACAGCCATCAATCGATGAAAAAACAGCTGACCAGGACCTCGATCTCGATTATCTGTTCAAAGCCGATAAAAAAAGTGTATGGGATGACGAGGACTTAGATTGGTTTTTTGAAGAGCCTGACTACACACAGCAATTTCCCCTAAGGCGGCATCGTAAAGATAAAGGCTCCTCGTTGGCCAAGCGCACTGCCAAGATATGCGCAACCATCATCGTGCTGGCCGTACTTCTCTTCATAGGCTATATAATCGTGGATCAGATTTCGCGCACAGATGATAAAGCTACCGGTTACGGCTCAAGGATTATGGCATCCACCTTTGTAGAAGCTACAACCATTGATGGAAAACCTGCCCACAGGATTATTGTAAACACCAGCAACGGGGAAAAAGTAGAGGCTCTGGGGAAGGTATATCCTGTCATAAACGGCAAAGCAGAAATAGTATATGAGGACGCCTTTCTATATTCATACTTCTCACAGGGCCAGCAAAAGGACGAAATCGAAGCACAGCTTGACATCACCATCTATGGAGAGGGTTTGCCAGAGGCAAAAGAAAGAGTAACATTCACCTTAAACACGCCCTTGTCGCCTCTGACTTTGATTCAGCCCGCATCGGGCGAAGCCATCGTGGAAGGTAAAAAGTACCGAATAATACTTAAGGTGGAACCGGGCTCACAGGTATTCATAAATGGCAACAACTACAGCGACCTTGTCGATCAGGAAGGCAGGCTGGAGAAGGACATAGAAGTGCCCGACGCTCCTGAAAACGTATATGAAATCCGGGTGTCCACCCGGGGATACGCCGACCACATACGCAATATCGTTTTAAAGAGAGAAGTTATGGAATTCCCATTAACCATAAATCAATCAATACCAGTACAGACAACTGACGAATGGGCAAAAATCACCGGCACTACCGATCCGCAGGCTGTGCTGGAAGTCAGCCTTGAAACGAGGTCGCAGCCCAGAGTTGACCCTAAAACTGGCAATTTCACCCTATATGTAAGGGCTGATGCACCCGGATATACCCCCTGTACCATCACGGCACATGTAGAAGGCAAAGATGATGCAAAACTGAATCTGGTAATTGAGCGCCAGACAAACGAATCGGAATACACCAGGCGCGCCTGGGCCCTCAATTATAACCAGTTAAAATCCGACCCCGACCTTCACAACGGCAGGATATTCGTATTTGAAGGAGTTGTAAAGGATATAATAGCCTTGGGAGATAAGAATGCATTTACTGTTGACGTATCCGGCAATAGTTCTTCTCCTCAGCTGGTATACATTGAACACTGGGGCAACATATCTATCAGATCAGGGAACAAAGTGAGAATATTTGGCAATCGATGGGGAAATCATGAAGACATGCCCCGCATCCTTGCCAAATACGTATATCGCTATTGAAGTTACAGCAGAACAGCCACCTACATATAAAAATTAAAAAAGTAGTGCCTTTTCTAGGCACTACTTTTTTATTCCTCACGCAGTGGCTCAAGCGTCACCGGCAAAGTGAACTCTTTGCCATCGCGCCATATCTTTATTCTCACCGTGTCTCCAACTTTATGCTGGTTTATTGCATCTTTCAACTCCTGGAAAGTTCTTATTTCTTTGTCGTTGAATCCTATGATCACGTCACCAGGCTGAATTCCTGCTTTTGCCGCAGCTCCGTTTTGTACAACAGCCCTCACCAGTATGCCGCGTGGATAGTTGAGCTGTCTGACTTCTGCCTCGGTTATCTCGCGTCCCAAAATTCCAATGCCCGGCTTATCGTCTTCCCTTACCACAACGCCTTTCTTTATCAACTCCTGAACTATAGGCAAAAACTCGTTGGTAGGTATGGCAAAGCCCAGCCCTTCCGCTCCGCTTCCTTTCAAGGTATTCATGCCGATAACCTCACCCTTGGCATTGACAAGCGCTCCTCCGCTATTACCGCGGTTTATGGCCGCATCGGTCTGTATGAGCTTCATGGGCCTTTGATCAACCACAAGGGTACGATTTACAGCGCTTATTACCCCCACCGTTATGGTCCCTGCAAGGTCGTGGCCCAACGGATTTCCTATGGCCACAGCCAGCTCTCCGGGACGAACCTTGTCCGAATCTCCCAGCTTTGCTACGGCGTATTTCACTTCCTTCAGGTCTTGAGGGTCAACTTTCACGACGGCCACGTCGCTTGTGGCGTCCATTCCGACGAGCTGAGCCGGTACCTGCTTTTCCCCTTGAAACACCACATATAATTCCTTGGCACCTTCTACTACGTGCGCATTGGTGACTATATATCCTTCATCGCTGAGTATTATGCCCGACCCATACCCTTCCTGCTCCTGCATGTACACATCGCCAAAGAACCAGTCCCTGTAGGTTATAATGCTTTTGTTTGTTATGCCGACCACAGCCGGTCCGACCTTTTCGGCGATCTCTACCACCGGATTATCAGAGGTGATAAATAAGTCCCCCTTGTAGCCCAGCTCGGGAAGTTTAGCTTTATCTTTCTCCTGGTTAGCCTGATCATTCTCGGCAGCCTTCTTCTCTTGATCATTTGGTGTAACAACAGCATTTTCAGAATAATCATCGCTGATGTACGGCAGCATATAATACATGCCAATGGCACCCAGCAAGGCAAAAACCACTGCCACTGCGATATATTTCCATATTCTACCTTTGCCTTGGTATTGCTGCTCATCGAATTCATAGAATTCCCTCATACTCTACACCTCCCATATTCATTAATTAATCTTTCATTTATCCTGCAATTCAATTATAAACTTTCTTTTTTAACAAAATATGAACGCCTTGTAAACAATTTTTACCGCGAAGTCCTGTCTGGCCGTTTGGCTGCCTTCAACGAAAATATAAAGGCCGTACCCTCGCCGAGGCGGCTGTTGACCCATATATTCTGCTCATGCTGCTCTATGATCTTTTTTACGATAGATAGCCCTAGCCCTCTCCCCCTGTCTTTGCCACTTCTGGACTTATCAACCTGATAGAAGCGCTCCCATATGTGCACAATATCTTCTTTCGGAATACCCGGTCCCTGGTCCTGAATCTTTACGTAAGCTTTATCCCTGTGTTTCCAGGTCTTTATAATCAGCTTGCCGTTTTCACGATTGTACTTTATCGCATTATCCAGCAAGTTTATTATCACCTGTTGAATCCTGTCGGCATCGGCTTCCACCCAGCAGTGTTCATCCTGAAAATCCACCTGGACCTCTATGCCCTTCTGATTTATCCTCTCCTCCTGCGAAATGAGCGAACGCCTGATCTGCTCGTTGACGTCAAATACCGAAAGGTTGAGAGGGAATTGCCCCGATTCGATTTGCGTAAGGTCCAGAAGCTCGTCGATCAACTTGCTGAGCCTTTGAGCTTCCGAGAGGCTTATGCTCAAGCACTTCTCTCTATCCTCTGGCTTTATGGTATTATCCAATACCCCCTGGAT
Organism: Caldicoprobacter faecalis; assembly: GCF_900115765.1. Classification (NCBI taxonomy): domain Bacteria; kingdom Bacillati; phylum Bacillota; class Clostridia; order Caldicoprobacterales; family Caldicoprobacteraceae; genus Caldicoprobacter; species Caldicoprobacter faecalis. The sequence continues at coordinate 20,275 of NZ_FOXR01000002.1, forward strand.
ATAGCCCATAATGGAAGTAAGCGGTGACCGCAGCTCGTGCGACACGTTGGCCACAAAGCTCCTGCGCATATCCTCCAGCTTCTCCAAAGAATCGGCCATGGCATTGAAGTTGACAGCCAGCTGGCCAATTTCATCCCTTGTAACCACTTTAACCCGGCGCTTGAAATTGCCCTGGGCAAACTCGCGCGAAATCTCGTTCATCTGTATCAATGGATTGGATATACGGCGCGACATCCAATAAAGCAGCACCACCGAAAGGCCGGCCGAGATAAATGCAGCCCACCATATGTTCCTGTAGATGTCATATAGGGTACGCCTGATCCCCTCTACGGGCGAATGCAGGAATATCGCCCCTCTAATCCTGTTGTTGATCCTCAAAGGTACCCCCACGGTTAAAACCGGAGTGTTAAAACGCCCACCGAACCGCCCGGTCTTGGTGATGATGTTGCCTTTCAGTATCTGGATGAATTCCTGTTCGGTAAGCTTTTGTTCCTGCCACCTCTCCTGGTCTTCTTTTGAAGGGCTGTAGGCAATCCAGATATAGCCTAGCCCATCGCTTACCCATATGGTGGTATTTAAAAAACGATCGATGATCTTGAAATAGCTGTACAATGACCGTTGATCGATAAGGCCCATGCTATACATTTCGATGTACGGGTTAAGCTCCTGGGCCTCCCTTATGAGCTCCCGGGCTTTTGTGCTAAATGCATAATCCATAAAAAAAGTAGACAAAAGTAAGCTCAGTATTACAATAGTGACGACTATGATCACGAAATAGGTAACCATCAAACGAGTAAAAATCGATCGGAACATCTACTTCACCTCAAATTTGTACCCCACACCCCAAACCGTCTTTATATGCCATACGTCGGTAGGATCCGAAAACTTTTCCCTGAGCCTCTTTATATGGACATCTACAGTACGGGTATCGCCGTAAAAATCATATCCCCATACGCGGTCCAGCAGCTGCTCCCTTGTAAATACCTTATTAGGATGTGAAGCCAAAAAATACAGAAGCTCCAGCTCCTTGGGCGGAAGCTCCACGGTTTTCCCGTGGTATTCTACAGTATAGTTGCCAATATCAACGGTTAAATTGGGATAAGACACCACCTTCTCTCTGATGCCCGTTGCCCTTGATCTGCGCAAAACGGCCTTTACCCTCGCAATCAGTTCCTTGGGGTCAAACGGCTTCACGATGTAGTCATCGGCCCCTAGCTCTAATCCCAGGACCTTATCGAAGGTCTCACCTTTGGCGGTAAGCATTATAATCGGGATATCGCTTATCTTGCGTATCTCCTTGCATACTTCCCAGCCATCCATTCCGGGAAGCATTATATCCAGTATTACTAGATTGGGTGGATTATTCTTAAAGGCCGTAACGCTCGAAATCCCATCAAGATAATGCTCAACCTGGTATCCCTCTTTTTCTAGATACAGCCTTATAAGCTGGCATATATTGGGGTCATCGTCCACCACCATGATCCTCTGTTGCTGTGCATTCATTTATGATCGCACCCTTCCCAAAAAAATTTCTTTACTTATAGATTATACACAAAAAGGAACACTCGAAAAAGGCTCTTTCATATTAATATAGGCCTTTTTTCACATTTTTTTAACTCAAGAAGGATTTTGGCATTTTATGTAGAAATATTACCGGAGTTATAACAAAATATGACAAAGAGCAGGACAAAATAATCCAATACACACAGAAAGGAGGGAGAGCAAGGGTATTGTACCCTTGCAAGCGACGTGGCAAAGATATCAAGTATTGTAAAATTTTCCCGTTTAAACAGCATAAGCAACAAACTCATAGCAGCGTTCCTTATAATGATCATCCCTATTTCCATCTTGGGTTACTATTCTAGGGACAAGGCAGAGAAGGCCATACAGCAAACGGCTGCCCAGTCTACCATTCAAACCATGGAGCAGATGTCGCAATATCTCAGCCTGGTTTTCTCAACCGTAGAGGAAATATCTATGCAGATATTTTCAAACAAGGACATCCAAGATTTTCTTTTAATCAGGGAAGACCAGTTAACGACATACGACTACCATCAAATGAGGCAAAAGGTTCAATCTGTCCTAAGCAATTACACCATGAACAACAAATTTATCGACAACATTATCCTTTTAATCGATGAAAAGCGTAGCATAGCCACAGGGAATATCTCTCTATCCAATTTGAATTTCGAAGACATAAAAAACGCAGAATGGTATAAAGCCGCCATCGAAGGAAACGGCAAGATCATCTGGAGAGGTAGCCATCCCGAACTGGATACCAGTGCCACATCTAAAACCGCATATTGCATGTCGGGCATTCGGGCCATAAAACACCTCTCCAGCGGTACTATCTTTGGTGTGCTGTTGATAGACGTGAAATACGAGCCTATCATGGATATATTGAAGAAGGCAAACTTGGGTTCAAGGAGCGAAATCCATTTAATCGGCCCAGACGGGCACGCATTGAGTTCAGAAACTGGGGAGCAGATAAATGAAGATGAATCGGTAACCACCCACAACATAACGGAGCACGACTTTTACCAGGAAATAATATCATCTGAGGAACCCGCAGGTTACAAAGAAGTTACCCATCACGGTCAAAAGTGGCTGATGATCTATAACAGGGTTGGGGAAACAGGGTATACGCTGGTTGGACTCATACTCAATTCTGTGCTCTTTGCTGCCACACAGGAGATCGCAAGGACTACTATCATGCTGATGGTATTTGCCTGCATATTTGCACTGATAGTCGGCTTGTACATGTCCAACAGCATGGGCCGAACAATAGCACGAATCATCAACGCCGCCGAAAAAGTCGCTATGGGCGATCTAACAGTAAATCCGGTATCCAGGCGCAGGGATGAGCTGGGCGTACTGACCAGAAGCATAAACTCGATGATTGCCAACATGCGCCAGCTCATACAGCAAACTGCCGCCCTTGCACATAAAGTCGTCGAGTCTTCGTCAACGGTAGCCTCAACCTCGCAGCAGCTATCGGCATCATCGCAGGAAATCGCCAAAGCTATTCAGGAAATCGCCCAGGGAGCAGCAGAGCAGGCAGCCGATGCAGAGCAAGGCGTTCAGAAGATGGATATGCTGGCCGCCAAAATAAACAGCGTTTCAGACAATGCCAGAGACATTCACAATCTGTCCAAAGAAACGATGAATTTAACCCAGCAAGGGCTCGATGCGGTGGATCAGCTAGAACAGAAAGCTCGACAAACCACTGCTATCACTCAGGAGATATTGGCAGACATAGATACCCTCAACCAGCATTCTCAGGCCATAGGCAAGATAATAAAAGTAATTGACAACATAGCCGACCAGACCAACCTTCTTGCTTTAAACGCAGCCATAGAGGCTGCACGGGCAGGGGAGATGGGCAAGGGATTTGCCGTAGTGGCCAACGAGATACGCAAGCTTGCAGAGCAGTCGATGTCTGCCACGCGTGAGATCACCGCTATTATCAAAAACACGCAGCAGCAAACCGCTCAAACCGTCAAGCGAGCCAAAAGCGCAGAGGATATTGTAAAATCTCAAAATGAAGCGGTGGTCACCACCATCTCGGCTTTCAAACAGATAGCAGCATCGGCCGAAACGCTAGTCAACCGGGTTGAGCAGATAATACAGGGCGTCAATGAAATGGAAAACGACAAAAACCAAGCAGTATTGGCAATGCAGAACATATCCGCTGTGTCGCAAGAGGCAGCCGCATCATCCCAGGAGGTAACGGCGTCCACCGAGGAACAGCTGTCCGGCGTAGAACAGCTGGCCTCTTATGCTGAGGAACTCAATTATGCCGCACAGGAGCTGATGCAGGCCATCAGCAAGTTCAAAATAGAGCAAAATTAAAAGGGAGCAACAAATGCTCCCTTTTTAATTTCTACACTTCGTATTTACATTTTCTTTATCATTTTTGGTCCAACGAGCCGAGCCCCACCATAATTGGGGCAACAACGGCGATCATGCTCATAATGGTGAACAAGACTCTCCACACATGAGGAGAGATATACCTGTATAGCTCTCCATTGATTGACAGTGCCAGCAGCAATATGGAGGGCAGCTGACCCAACAGACCCACTGCAAAACCAGAAACAGGATTTTTTGAAGCGCTTAAAGCCCCAAATGCCTTGCCGTACTGAAACATCAACACATAATACGGCACGACCAAAAGCACCATAACAAGCCATACCGGCAAAGGAATCGGGATGCCTTTCTTCCTCAGTAAATCCACTGCCCCGAACAGCAAAAAGACAGCCATCCCGCCCCCTGCCAACAAAATTGCATTCAAAAGGGCCAGTCGCATCCCTTCACGGATACACCTTCCTGTTCGCGGCAACCACTTCTCAATCCATCCCATCTCAATAGGAGCTCCCGATATACTTAATATACTTATAATTATGCCTGGCCGCTCAACTCTCGCTCGATTTGGGCAACCTTCAAATAGCTGTCCTTTAAAGCGTAATATAGCCCTTTATATACCTCATAATATTTATCGTATACCCTTACATTGGACTCGATGGGCTGCTGTACTCCCACCCGTTTGATGGCTGCTTCGCATGCTTCAGGTACACTGCCATAGACGCCGGTTCCGACCCCAGCCAGCAGCGCCGCACCAAAGGCAGGCCCTTCAGTGGAATTGATGGTGGTGATGGGGCTGTTGAACACATCGGCCTGTATCTGCCGCCATAACTTGCTCTTGCCGCCGCCACCAGAGGCCCGTACTTCAGATACCTGTACACCCATTTCTTTTATTATTTCAAGACAGTCTCTGAGGCTGTAAGCCACTCCCTCCATAACTGCGCGGATCATCTCACTTCTGCCATGCTTGGCAGACAGGCCAAAGAAAACGCCTTTGGCGTAAGGATCAAGGTGAGGCGTACGCTCTCCCATGAGATACGGGAGGTATATAAGCCCTTGGCAGCCTGGCACAGCCTTCTCTGCTTCAGCATCCATAAGCACATAGGGGTCAATGCCCATAAACTTGGCCAACTCACGTTCCATGCCGCCAAAATTATTCCGCATCCACTGAAGCGAAAGGCCCGCACCCTGGGTGACCCCCATAACATGCCAAGTATTGGGCACGGCATGGCAAAATGTATGTACCCTTCCTTTAGGGTCTATCTTCACCTGATCCATGTATGCAAAAACCACTCCCGAGGTCCCAATGGTGGACGAAATAACCCCTGGCTTGACTATGCCATTGCCCACAGCACCGGCGGCTTGATCCCCGCCACCGCCCACAACCGGCGTTCCTGGCAACAGCCCTGTCAGCTGGGCAGCCTGCTGGCTCACCTTACCGCTCACTTCCGGCGACTCATACACAGCTGGTAACCACTCATAATCGATCCCCAATTTATCCACTATTTCCCGGCTCCAGGTCCTCCTTGGCACATCCAAAAACTGCATACCGCTTGCGTCGGATACCTCGGTAGCAAATTCACCCGTAAGCCTGTACCTTATGTAGTCTTTGGGAAGCAAAATCTTGTTTATCTTTTCAAATATCTCGGGCTGATGGTTTTTTACCCACATCACTTTTGAAGCGGTAAAACCGGTTAAAGCAGGGTTAGCGGTAATCTCTATAAGCCTGTCTTTTCCTATAATCTCGGTTATCTGGTCGCACTCCTCCTGCGTCCGCTGATCGCACCATATGATGGCAGGCCTGAGCACCTTGCCCTCCTTATCCAAAAGTACCATACCATGCATCTGGCCCGTCAAGCCTATACCCTTGATATCCGATGGATCAACACTGCTCTTCGATAATACCTGTTTAATGGTCTCAACAGCGGCATTCCACCAGTCTTCCGGTTCCTGCTCGGCCCACCCTATCTGCGGCTGATAAAGGGGATATTCCTGCGTTGCGCTGGCCACCGTATTCCCCAATTCATCAAACAGCGCAGTTTTTGTCCCAGAAGTCCCAATATCGATTCCAAGCAAATAAGCCATAAACAACACCCTCCCGTCATTTTTATTTTAAATTCTCAACTCTGAGCCTTTCACGTGAAACTCTGTAATTAATTATTAGATTTATTCTACAAAAAGAACTATTTTCCTTTATCCCCTCAACAAATTTTTTTAAACTCCTCCTCCGTCATCACCTCAATCCCATCGTCGATGAGCAGCTGGGCGGTGACGCCGTTGCCCTCTACCAGCTTACCCGTAAATGTCCCATCATATACCAGCCCTTTACCGCAAGAAGGGCTTTTTGATTTCAGGATGGCACGCCTGATCCCCATCTCCTGGCAAAACTTTAAAACCTCTCTGGCGCCCCTTATGAAATTTTCGGTGACATCAGCGCCGTCTTCCCTCACCACCGAGGCTTTACCCTGCAAAACATCGCGGGCGCTGCCGCCTTTTATCTCTGCCGGCAGCCTGGGTGTGGGCAGACCACCCAGCTGTTCAGGACACAGCAGAATGGCCTTGCCCTGCTTTACAAGCTCTTTGATGAGGGGAATGCCATTATTTCCACCGTTGTATTTGCAGCATATCCCTGCCAGACACGCACTTACCAAAATCATATCGTCCACCCTGCTTTCTTTATTTGAGCTCGACTATGGTAACGCCGCTCTCACCCTCACCGTACTTCCCAAGGCGGAAAGAGCTCACATGGGGGTGATGGCGCAGGTACTGATGGATTCCTTCCCTTAGAGCACCCGTACCCTTGCCGTGGATAATGGTCACCTGCTTTAAGCCCGCTAAAAAAGCGTCATCAAGATACTTGTCAACGTTCAACAATGCCTCGTCCACCGTTTGACCCCTTAAGTCTATCTCGGGAGAAACGGCTGTCATTCTGGGCGAAGGCTTCTTCGCAGACATAACGGCAGTTGCTGCATCATCGCCCTCGTCAACCCTTCTTATATCCGACAGCTTGACCGCTACCTTCATTATGCCTACTTGAACCGTAATCTCTCCATTATCATCGGGGAGGGTGAGTACTTGTCCCTTTTGCCCCAGCGTGCTTATATACACCGTCTCTCCCAGGCGAACCTCTCTAACCGATTCATTGTGCTCCTGAGACTGCCTGGCCTCTCTGGAAAGCTCATCGTCCAGCCTGTCCAGGCTTTGCTTCAACTTCATCCTGTATTGCTCGATGGCCCTGTTGCGCTCCTTTTCAGCGGCCACCTGCGACAGCCTGTTCAATTCCTTGATGATTTGATCAGCCTCTTCCTTAGCCTGACGCAGTATCATCCTGGCCTCTTCTCTGGCCTTTCGGAGTATCTGCTGGCGCGCCGACTCAAGCTCGGACTCCCTTTCAGCAAGCCTCTGCCTCTCCTTCTCTACCTCTTTCAAATACTTTATAGCTTTTTCCCGTTCTTCCCTCGCCTTGGTCCTGTTGTATTCCAGGTCAGAAATCAAATCCTCAAACCGGATGTCCTCCTGCGTCAAGAATTCCCTGGCCTTTTCGATGATATCCTCCTTAAGCCCCAGCCTCCTCGATATCTGAAAGGCATTGCTCTTGCCCGGCACCCCTATAAGCAGGCGGAATGTGGGGCTTAATGTCTCCACATCAAACTCCATTGAAGCGTTCTCCATCCCCGGCTTCATCATGGCAAATGCCTTAAGCTGGCTGTAGTGCGTTGTGGCGACGGTTTTAGCGCCGCTGTTGTGCAAAAATTCAAGGATGGCCATGGCCAGAGCAGCACCTTCTGTGGGATCAGTACCGGCTCCCAGCTCATCTAGCAGCACCAGGGAATCGCCATCCACACTGTTAATCATCGATATAATATTTACCATATGAGATGAAAATGTGCTGAGATTCTGCTCTATGCTCTGCTCGTCTCCTATATCGGCAAAAACCTTCTGAAATATGCCTATCTCGGTACCGTAATCGGCTGGCAGACAAAGGCCGGCCTGTGCCATCAATACAAACAGCCCCACCGTCTTCAGGGTCACGGTTTTACCTCCAGTATTGGGGCCGGTGATCACCAGGGTATTAAAATCATACCCCAGATTAAGGCTTATAGGCACAACCTCGTGATGGGGTATCAACGGATGCCTGCCGTTTACAATATTGACCTTCCCGCCCTCTACAATCCTGGGCACTACGCCTCTCATCGAGTGTCCCAATTTCCCCTTGGCAAAGATGAAGTCAAGCCGGCTCAGGATTTCAAATGAACTGCGTATATCTTCTCTAACTTTCCAGACTTCCTCGGTCAACCTGGCCAGAATGCGCTCTATCTCCTGCTCCTCTTTGAGCATCCATTCCCTGAGCTTGTTATTGGCTTCCACCACCGGCATGGGCTCAATAAACAGGGTGGCCCCGCTGGCCGACTGGTCGTGTACCAGCCCGGGCACGTTGGAGCGATACTCCTGCTTTACCGGAATGACGTACCTGCCGTTCCTTATAGTAACGATGGGCTCCTGAAGGAATTTCTGGTACTGCGGGGATTGTATATAGCCGTTTAAAAGTTCCTTTATTTTCTCCTGACACCGCACTATGTTGCGGCGGATGCTGTGAAGCTCAGGGCTGGCACCGTCTGCTATCCGTCCATCAGGCTCTATGCACCTGAATATCTCGCTCATCAAATCGCTGTGAGGTTTTAACTGATATACCAAACTTGGAATGACGGTGAGCCCGGCATCATTTAAGCCATCCTTGCTCTTAAAGGCCTCTTTAAGGCTGGCGCACGTCCTAAGCACACGCCCTATCTCCAGCAGTTCTTCCGGACTCAATATTGCCCTTTTCTCCACTCTCCTCAAATGGCTGCGAATATCAGGGAACTCTCCTAAAGGCGACATCCCGTATTTAACCATTATCCTTAAAGCCTCTTCGGTCTCCGCCAGGGCCGAAATGACCTTGTCCCTGTCCGTATATGGAACCAAACTTTGCGCCATTTCGCGTCCCGGCGCTGATACAGTATGGCTGGTAAGCATATCTATGATTTTGTCGTATTCCAGCGCACGAAAGGTCCTGTCATTCACGATACATTACCTCGTTTTCAAAGTTTATTTGTATATTGTAAAGCTCATGCTTATCATAAGATAAGTTATGGAGGAAAACATTATACAAACTTATCATTAATTAACAGTGATACCTCCGTTTTTCAAAAACATTTTCATACATTATACCATAGAAACAGGCTTAAATTCTATCATTTGAATAATCTCAGCAATTATACGACAAATTAAGGCACAACTGCAAAATGAAATACATAATCAATGCCAAAGACTATAAAAAGCAGCCCGAAGGCTGCTTTTTATAACCCACATCGCTTATACAGCACTCAATATCAACATAACCCCTTAGCGTCGCGCCCTGCGCGAAACGTCGTAAACGGCAGAAGCGTTTGAAATGTCATTTCGACCATCTTCTTCCAGCACGGAGTGCAGGACGCTTATCTCCCTCTGAAGCTTTTCGACCTTTTGCTGGAGCTTGATGACCTCATCCGCCAGGTTTATGGCCGTCAGCATGGCCAACATGGTGGTGCTCAGATTGGGCTGCCGCTGCCTGATCTCCTCCATCTTCTTGTCGACATAAATGGCCACCTTGTGGATGTACTCCTCAGACTCCACGCTCTTTATGGCATATTCGCGACCGCCGATCCTGACCACGGTTTTAGTCTTTTCCACCATGGATCACATCTCCGTTCCCCCGCTATCCTCGGTACTATTATACAACACCTGCCATACTTAAACAAGCGTTTTGTCGAATTTTTGTGATTATTCGAACTTATCGCAATCTTGCGCCCAATTTTTGTTCCAGGCCTTTTACAATGTTATCGTGCAGGGAATTCACCTCCTCATCCGTCAAGGTTCTGTCGGAGGCGCGATAGCTCAAAGAATATGCCATGCTCTTATAGCCTTCGGGTATTTGAGCACCCTCATACACATCAAAGAGCTCCACTTTTTCGAGAAGCTGCCCTCCAAGCTCTCTTATACAGCTCTCGACCTGAGCGGCCAGCACTTCTTTCCTGACCACAAGCGCCAGGTCTCGCTCAACAGCTGGATATTTGGGAAGAGGCTTGTATCTCCGCTCCTCCTTTGCACAATCAAGCAGCGCGTCAAGTTCCAGCTCGGCCACCAGCACCCTTTCTTCAAGCTGATAGTTTTCAGCCACCTTCGGATGTATCTCGCCAAGCATGCCTATCTCCTTGCCGCCCAGCTTCACAAGGGCCGTCTTTCCCGGATGGAAGGTCGGATGAACGTGGGGTACAAATTCAGCCTCAGCCAGCAATCCCAGTTCATTAAGCAGCACTTCAACTTTGCCTTTCAGGTCATAGTAATCAATATCCGGCCCGTACTCTGCAATGGTCAAAAGTGGCTTTTCCTCCGGCAAATCCTCCAGCGGCAGCGACTTGGGCAGAAAAGCCGGCCCTATCTCAAATATCTGGCACCTCTCTATCCCCCTGTTACGGTTGCGCGAAAGCACCTCCAGAAGGCTCGGAATAAGCGTGGTGCGCATTATGCTTTGGTCCTCGCCCAAGGGATTTAAGATTCTGACCGTCTTCGGGATGAGCTGCGGATCGGTAATGCCGAGGGATTCGTAAACCCTTGGGCTGGTAAACGAGTAGGTGACCACCTCGTAAAGGCCGGTACCCACCAGCACATCCTTTACCCTGTCCATAAGCTTTTGCCGCCTGGTCTTTCTACCCCGGCTTACGGTGCCTTCCATCAAGGTCATGGGTATATTATTGTAGCCGTAAATGCGGGCCACTTCCTCGGCTATATCGGCCACGCCCTCTATGTCCTGCCTGAACGATGGAACCTCTATGCGCATGTATTCGCCCTTTATCTCAACCTTGAATTCCAGCCTGTTTAAAATATCGGCCATCTCATCAGCCGACAGATTGAGCCCCAGCAGGCCGTTTACCCTCTTCCAGGGTATCTCCAAAATCCTCTTCTCGAGAGAGCCGTGACAGACATCTATCACTCCCTCTACCACCGTCCCTGCACCCAGCTCCTGGATCAGCTGTGCCGCACGGTCTAAAGCTACCCGGACAGCATGTATATCCAAACCCTTTTCAAACCTGAGAGAGGCCTCGCTGCGAATCCCAAGTGCCTTTGCCGTCTTCCGTATGCTTCCCCTGTCAAACAGCGCGCTTTCCAGCAAAATGTTCTTCGTCCCATCGGTAATCTCAGTATTGGCCCCACCCATGACCCCTGCCAGGCCTATGGGCTTCTCTACGTCTGCTATAACCAGCATATCCGAACTCAGCAGTCTCTCCTTGTCATCCAGTGTGACCAGTTTTTCGCCCTCGCGGGCCCTGCGCACCACAATGGTCCTGCCCGCCACCTTATCCAGGTCAAAGGCGTGCATGGGCTGACCCATCTCCAGCATGACGTAATTGGTTATGTCAACGATGTTGTTTATGGGTCGAACTCCCGCAGAGGCCAGCCTGCGCTGCATCCACCTCGGCGATGGCCCCACCTTGACATCCTTGACCACCCGTGCACAATACCTGGGACACAGGTAAGGGTCCTCTACCAGAACCTTGGCCTCGGCGTTGACATCTCCAACGCCCGGCTTTACCTCTATATGCGGCGGTATAAAGGAGGAGTTCAAAGCCACCGATGCCTCGCGGGCTATGCCTATGACGCTCAGACAATCCGGACGGTTGGAAGTGATCTCGAACTCCAGCACATGGTCATCTAAACCTAAAGCCTCCCTTATATCAATCCCCAGCGGGTATTCTTCCTGCAAAATCAATATGCCGTCCACTTCTGCCCCTGGATAGTCCTCATCGGTAAGCCCCAGCTCCTGGCCAGAGCACAGCATCCCGCATGACTCCACACCCCGCAACGAGGTCGTGGTTATCCTGTGGCCACCTGGCAGGGTAGCGCCGTCCAACGCCACCGGTACAAGCTGCCCCTCCTTCACGTTTGGAGCGCCGGTCACTATTTGCAGCTTGCATTTTCCAACGTCAACAATGCATACCACCAGCTTGTCAGCATTGGGATGGGGATGTATCTCAAGTATCCTTCCCACCACCACGTTGCTTATGCCTTCGCCCAGCCTGGTTATGCCCTCAACCTTTGTCCCAGTCATGGTCAGACGGTGCGCCAGCTGTTCAACGGGTACGTCTATCTTTACATACTCTTTTAGCCACTTCAGTGGTACCAGCATCCATCTCTACCTCCCTTTAAAACTGCTCCAGGAAACGTATATCGTTTTCAAACAGCAGCCTTATATCATCTATCCCATATTTCAGATTTGTTATGCGATCAAGACCCATGCCAAATGCAAAACCGCTGTATTTCTCAGGGTCAATCCCTCCATGCTTTAGCACCTTTGGATGCACCATGCCGGCACCCAGGATTTCTATCCAGCCGGTATATGAGCACACGCGACATCCCTTACCCCCACATGTGGTACAGCTTACATCCATTTCAGCGCTAGGCTCGGTAAACGGAAAATGATGCGGCCTGAACTGTGTCCTAGTCTGGGGCCCAAACATCTCCTTGGCAAATACGTCCAGGACGCCTTTTAAATCGCCCATGGTAATGTTCCTGTCTATTACAAGCCCTTCCACCTGATGGAAGATGGGGGAGTGGGTCGCATCCACCGCATCCGACCTATAAACCCTGCCGGGCACTATGATTTTTATAGGCGGCTTCTGCCTCTCCATCACGCGAATCTGGGTGGGCGAGGTATGGGTGCGCAAAAGTATGTTTTCTGTAATATAGAAGGTATCCTGCGTATCCCGTGCAGGATGGTTCTTGGGTATATTGAGGGCTTCGAAGTTGTAATAATCCCACTCAACCTCCGGCCCTTCGGCTATCTCAAAACCCATTCCCAGGAAGATGTCCTTGATCTCATTGAGTACGATGTTCAGAGGATGCAGCTTACCGCGGTAATGGCGCCTGCCCGGCATGGTAACGTCGATCACTTCATCCCTGAGCCGTTGATTGAGCGCCTCCTCTTCAAGCACCTTCCTCTTCTTTTCAATTTCCTCTTCAAGATAAGCCCTTATCTGGTTGGCAAGCTGCCCGATTTGGGGCCTTTCCTCAGCAGGAAGGTTCCCCATGCCCCTCAAAATCTGGGTTAACTTGCCTTTTTTGCCCAGATACTCCACGCGAAAACTCGATAAATCTTGAAGGTTATTTATACGCGCAAGAGCCTGCTCAGCTTCCCTTCTAATCTGCTCCAACTCAGCTTTCATCCATGGCTCTCTCCTTTCATCGATATCGTCATATATTGAAAAAGCCTTCGCCCAAGCATGGGACGAAGGCTTGATAAGCCACGTGGTACCACCCATTTTCGTTTCGGTAGGAAACGAAACCTCTCTTAACGATAACGGGTTAAACCCGGCAGGGCCTACTGCCACTTCAGCCCCCAGCTCAGGAGCGAACTTCTACCCTCATCTCTATAGGGGCGCTTCCAGCCCATGGCGTCCCCCTCTCTGTATAAAGATGCTCGGGTATACTCCTCTCCATCATTGCCTTTATCATAAAAGCATTAAGAGCTCCTTATAAAGCATATAAGCGTTTATAGAACCCGTCTTTTCAAAAATCTTCCATATTACGTCCGCCAGCCTCACCGGTCCCATCTCCTTTACCGGGCTTTCCTAGGCTAATTATACCATACACACCGCGTGGATTCAAGGAAATTCAAGGCACTATCTACCTCGACTTGCGCAGCACCTCGTATATCAGTATACCTGCGGCCACCGAAGCATTAAGGGATTCAGCACCACCCGGTATGGGTATCTTTACCAGTGAGGAAGCGAACTTGCATATTTCCTGGCGAACGCCCTCTGATTCATTGCCGATTACAAGAGCTATCTTACTGTAGCCCCCCGGCCATTCAAAGAGATTGGAACCGTGCAGATGGCTAACCAGTACATGGGCCTTGGCTTCCAGAAGCTTGTTGAAAAAATCGATGTGGTCATCCACCTCGTAAAGGGGTACGCGGAATATCGAACCCATGGTGGAGCGCACAACCTTTGGATTATAGGGGTCTACACAACCTTTAAGCAGAACAACGCCGTCCCCGCCTGCGGCATCCAATGTCCTTATGATGGTACCCAGGTTTCCAGGGTCTCTTATCTGGTCTAAAACCACAATAAAAAACGAAGGCCTATTCAGCACATCCTCTAAGCGATAATCCTTTTTGTGGACAACCGCCATAATCCCCTGGGGTGTCTGAGTATCGCTGATATGCGTAAATAAATTATCTTTCACCACGAGGATTTTTAGGTTTTCAGCACAAAAATCCAGCTGTGCCTTAAACTCTGCCCAGTCAAAGCTCTCTGCCACCACTAAAGCCCAGATATGCTCTCCCTGCTGCAAAGCCTCTTTTACCATTTTAGGCCCTTCTATCAAGTACTGTCCATAGATGTCCCTGTACTTCTTCTTATGAAGCATTTTAATGCGTTTAATAGAAGGGTTTTGCGGGCTAGTGATATATTCTTCCAAAGCTCTCCGCATCCTTTACTCTTGAGTCTTTTCTTCCAATCTTTTGATGTGGTCATTTCTACCAATCACCACTAAAATGTCGCCTTCTTTGATAATATCTTCACCTTTAGGGGATACAAGCACATCATTGCCGCGTTTAATTGCCACCACATTAAGTCCATACGCAGCCCGCATGTCAATCTGTTTAAGCGATTTCCCCACCCATTCCGGGATGGCCGTAAGTTCTACCAGGCTGTAATCAGATGCCAGCTCAATATAATCGATTATATTGGTTGATGCCAGATGATGTGCTACCTTCATGCCCATATCCCTTTCGGGAAATATCACCTTATCAACCCCTATCTTGTACAGCACTTTGGCATGAAGGTCATTTTGTGCTTTGGCCAGAACAAACTTAACCCCCAGCTCTTTGCACAGTAGGGTAACCATTATGCTTGCCTGAATATCGGTACCGATCGATACCACAACGGCGTCAAAATTCCTTAGGCCTAACGCTTTCAAGGCATCCTCATCAGTTGCATCTGCCTGTACAGCATGAGTTACGCAGTCGGATATCTCCTGTACTCTTTCTTGATCTTTATCAACAGCAAGAACCTGATATCCCAGTGCACAAAGCGTCCTGGCAACGCTTGAACCAAAACGCCCTATTCCAATAACGGCAAATTGCTTCATAATCACATTCCTCCTTATTAACCCACCATTACCTTCCCTTCGGGATATTTTAGAGTATCTTTATTGTTGGACAATCGCTTTGCAAAAGCAAGCGTCAATGTCAAAGGCCCCACCCTGCCGGCAAACATGGTTATAATGATAAGTATTTTGCTGAGGTCCTTTAAATCACCGTTGTTAAATGTCGCCAACCCTACGGTTCCCAGGGCAGAGGCTGTCTCAAAAAGCACGTCAACCAGCGGATAGGGCTCCAGTATTGATAAAACCATGCTAACGCTGATCAACAAGGCAAAGCTGATAACAGTTATCGCCAATGCCCTGTTTACAATAGCATAGGAAATCCTCCTGCCAAAAACCTCCACATCGTGCCTTCCTTTGATTACGCTGAGCACAGCAAGCAGAAGCACACCTGCAGTAGTGGTCTTGATCCCTCCGCCTGTACCTGCGGGTGAAGCTCCAATAAACATAAGAATTATGGTCATAAACTTGGATGCATTTGTAAGGGCAGCCTGATCAATGGTATTAAAACCGGCTGTTCTAGGGGTTACAGATTGAAATAAAGCACCAAGTATTTTCCCCCTCCAATTTTGACTGCCTAATGTGGCAGGATTGTTAAACTCGACGACAAAAAAAAACAATGCACCTAAAACAATTAATCCAGCGGTAATGCAAACAACCAGTTTTGTATGCAACGACCACTTTCTGAAATGCCTGTTCCGGTAGATGTCCAGCAAAACAGAAAAGCCAAGGCCACCACAAATAATGAGCCCCATTATTGCAAAATTTACGATGAAATCATCAGTAAAGTCCATAAAACTCCTATATTCTCCCATAACGTCAAACCCTGCATTGCAAAAAGCCGAAATAGCATGGAAAATGCTGAAATACAGCCCTTTAGCCCAGCCATACATTGGCACAAATCGCAAAGCAAGTATTGAGGCACCAATGCCTTCAATGAGGAAAGTAATCCCGATTATGCTTTTGGTTAAGCGCACAACGCCCTGCAACTTAAATTCATTAAGAGCTTCTTGAATCACAAGCCTTTCCCTTAAGGTAATTCGCTTGCCCAAAAGCAAGAACACCATGGTTGCCATGGTCATAAACCCCAATCCGCCCATCTGAATAAGGGTAATTATGACAATTTGCCCAAACAGGCTTAAATCAGTGCCTGTATCAACTACTACAAGGCCGGTAACGCATACAGCTGAAGTGGCTTCGAACAGGGCATTGAGGAAGCCTATGCTTTTTCCTGTACTGGAAGCTATAGGAAGAGTGAGCAGCAAAGCACCAATTATAATTATAGATGCAAAACCCAAGACCAAAATTTGGGCTGGCAAAAGCCTGATAGTTCTTTTACCCATCATTTCACTCAATTGCTTTACCCTCCAGTTTTAAACAAATTACCAGTTAAAGTCATCGGTTTCTACATATTTGTAATCCAGCTATATTTCCTCACTTTCTTTTGCTTTTAGGCAATTTTACTCTTAAAAAGATGAAGCCTTTTTATCCTCCCGTTATCTCAAAATGAACAAAGACCTCATTGAATGAGGCCTTTTTTAATCACACAATGTCCATTTAGTTGCATAAAGCTATGCATGCAGCTTCTCTTTAGCAATGTTGACCAGCTGAGCAAATCCGTTGGCATCGTTGACAGCCATATCCGCCAGTATCTTTCTGTCTATCTGAATCCCCGCCTTGCGCAGGCCGTTTATGAATCGGCTGTAGCTCAAGCCGTTTTGCCTTGCCGCCGCGTTGATCCTGGCAATCCACAACTTGCGGAAATCTCTCTTCTTCAGCCTTCTCCCAACGTATGCATATGCCAGCGCCTTCATCACTGCCTGATTGGCGGCTCTGAACTGCCTGCTCTTGGCGCCATAATACCCCTTTGCAAGCTTCAATATCTTCTTGTGCTTCTTCCTTGCATTAAGCGCTTTCTTTACCCTAGCCATAATACACCCTCCTTTACTGCCTTATTTATACGGAATCAGCTGCTTTATTTTCTTTGCCTCAACAGCCGCAACGTAAGTAGCTCTTCTCAGGTTTCTCTTTCTCTTGGGCGACTTTTTGGTAAGCAAATGGCTCTTGAATGCCTTAGCCCTCTTTACCTTCCCACTTTTTGTCAGGCGGAATCTCTTGGCTGCCCCGCGATGGGTTTTAATTTTAGGCATTGTTTATTCCTCCTCTCAGTGCTTTATCCTTGTTTACTGTTTCGCTGCCATCAATTTCTGCAATCACGCCTTTGGCGCCAGTACCATAATCATGTGATTGCCTTCCAGTGTGGGTTTGCGCTCCATCACAGCTTCCACCGTAAGCATGGACACAAATTTCTCCATAACTTCGTACCCTACCTCAGGGTGAGCCATCTCTCTCCCTCTAAACCTTATGGTCACCTTCACCTTGTCTCCCGCCTTCAAAAACTTGTCGGCGTTCCTGGCCTTAACCCCCAGGTCATGGTCCTCTATGGAAGCCGACAGGCGTATCTCTTTCACGTTGATGACCTTCTGGTTTTTACGGGCCTCCTTCTCCTTCTTGGCCATTTCAAACAAGTATTTGCCATAATCCATGATCTTGCACACGGGTGGATTGGCCTTGGGAGCTATCTTGACCAGGTCAAGCTGCCTCTCCTCGGCAAGCCTGAGCGCCTTCTCAATGGGCATGATGCCCAGCTGCTCACCCGTCTCGCTGATCACCCTGACCTCTCTGTCCTTGATCTGCTCATTAACCAATAACTCTTTTTTATTGATATTCATTCACCCCCGAATTTAATAAAACAAAAGAGCGGGCACACATCTACCCACTCTCATCTCCATAGCGCAGCGCCACACACTACACCCTTTAACCGCCATATTGACCTTCCTGGCTGCCCTCTCGCGCCGGAAGGTGAGAAGTGGATAGCTTCTACTTGATGGCAACATAAAGTTTAACACAAAAGCTCGTACTTTGTCAAACATTTTGATGAAAATTTTTAAAAGGCACAACCCAAACATATGTTTGCAACATGAGCCAAAATATGATAAAATTTACTCACACGGTATAACAGGAGGTCCTCCATCATGGATTTACATACAAAGTTAAAGATTCTAGGTGCGGCTGCCAAATACGATGTATCCTGCTCATCCAGCGGAAGCTCCCGACGGAACAGGCCCGGTGGATTGGGCAATGCCAGCCTGCCCGGGATTTGCCACAGCTGGTCGGATGACGGGCGGTGCATATCCCTCCTCAAGGTACTGTTCACCAACTGCTGCGCCTTCAATTGCCTGTACTGCGTAAACCGTGCGACAGCCGATGTCCCACGTGCCACATTCACGCCCGACGAAGTTGCCCAGCTTACCATAAACTTCTACAAGAGGAATTACATCGAAGGGCTGTTTTTGAGCTCGGCTGTGTACAAAAATCCCAATTACACCATGGAGCTTTTGATTGCTACTGTAAAGAAGCTGCGTAAGGAGTACCAGTTCAACGGATATATCCATTTAAAGGCCATTCCGGGCGCCGATCCCCTGCTGATAGCCGAAGCGGGCAAATACGTGGACCGCATGAGCGTCAATATTGAGCTTCCGTCCAGCCAGGGGCTTCAGCTGCTGGCACCGCAAAAGGACAGGGATTCGATCATCAGGCCCATGGGGTTTATTCACTCCAAAATACTTCAGGCAAGAGAAGAGCGAAAACTATATAAAAACGCCCCCCTTTTTGTCCCCGCCGGCCAGACCACGCAGCTCATAGTGGGAGCAACGCCTGACAATGACCTGAAGATACTCAAGCTATCCGAAAGCCTCTATAAGCGTTTCTCTTTAAAGAGGGTCTACTACTCGGCCTATGTGCCGGTGACTCAACACCCAAACCTGCCGGCCATTGCCAGCCCTCCCCTTATGCGAGAACACCGCCTCTATCAGGCCGACTGGCTGCTGAGGTTCTATGGCTTTAAGGCCGATGAGCTGCTGGACGAAACCCAACCGCTATTGGACACCGAGATTGACCCAAAATCGGCCTGGGCGCTTAAAAATCTCCACCTGTTCCCCGTAGAGGTCAACCGTGCCGACTACGAGATGCTGATCAGGGTTCCCGGGATCGGGGTTCGCTCTGCAAGGCGCATAATTGCAGCAAGGCGGTACAGCTCCATTGACTTTGAAACCTTGAAGCGCTTTGGCGTGGTGCTCAAAAGGGCGCGCCACTTCATAACCTGCCGTGGCAAGTTCTACGGCGAGAGAAACATAAACGAGTCAACCCTGTATCAGCTGCTCAAACCTGCTTCAACCCAGCAAAAAGGCATAAGCCCAGCAAGCAAACAGCTGACCTTCTCGTCCCTTTACCCCCATGTGTTCCAGCCCGAAGATGTTTACACGGTCATAACGGGAGAGATGTGAGGGTGGTCTATTACATATATGACGGCAGCTTTGAGGGGCTGCTAACAGCCATATACGAAGCGTATTACCGGCGGGAAACGCCCGAAAAAATCCTGAGCAGCGATAATGTCCAGAACAGCCTGTTTATAAAATATGTACACATAAACACCGACCAGGAAAAGGCACAAAGGGTGTACGACGCCATAGTGCAAAAGATTTCACCTTCAGCAGCCAAAAACGTATTATATGCTTTTCTTTCGGAGGCCCAGGATGCGGGAACGGCCATATACAGGTATCTCAAGCTTGGCTGGAAGATGGGCAAAAGCGTTGATTCAGCCTTGGCAGAACCGCATGTCTTCCGCGTTCATGCCCTGCGTAAAAAGGTAAGCCAGGAAGCCGGAAAGATGCTTGGGCTGGTACGCTTCCGGCTGCTCAAAAGCGGAGTATATTACGCCCCCATTGAACCCGATTTTAACATTTTAGGCATAATAGCGCCCCACTTTAAAAAGCGCATGCCAAACCAGGATTGGATAATACATGACGTAAAGAGAAAGCTGGCCGCTTTCTATAGCCAAGGCCAATACGCAATTGTGCCTTTTGAGTTCAAAGGAGCCCTTCCCTTGGACGATGAAGAATTTGACTACCAAACCCTGTGGAAGGAGTACTTCCAAAATATTGCTATCAAGAGCAGGATCAACCCACGGCTCCAGCGACAGTTCATGCCCGTCCGTTATTGGAAGTACTTAATTGAAACGCCGGGCACACAAGCCAAATCGTAACTTCCAAATCTTTAAAGTCTTTAGTAAAACAAAAAAGCAGGCTACAGTTCTCTTCTGTAGCCTGCTTCTCTTAAGGTTGTCCCATTGCTTAATTTAATATTCTCCGTCCCCACTTGAATCTCTGCTGATAATATCCCGAATCCAGCGTATCGATTCTAACATTTCCTGCAGCCGAAGAGGCGTGTATAAACTTACCGCCACCTATATATATCCCAACATGATATCTGGTGTGCGCCGATGTGCTGGTATCGAAAAACACCAGATCGCCCTTGCTAAGCTGCTGTCGTGATAGCCTGGCAAAGCGGGAATCATTACCCTGGTCCCACGCTGTCCGTTTAAGGGAAATGCCAAAATGCTTGTACACAAAAGTGGTAAAACCAGAACAGTCAAAGGAATTCGGTCCTGATGCACCGTACACATAAGGTTTGCCTATGTACCCCATAGCAAAAGCAACAACCTTATCAGCCTTTGAATCACGTGAAGTATCACCGCGATCTGCCACTTTATCGCCCGTGATCACGTCTGAGCTGTATAGCTTAGCAAGGGTGTTCTTTCCTACAATGCCGTCAACCACAAGCCCATTGGCCTTTTGGAATGCCTTTACAGCAGCATAGGTAGCAGGACCGAATATTCCATCAGCCTTTCCACAGTTAAACTTCAGCTCGTTCAATCGCCTTTGCAAAATCGCCACGTCTTCTCCTCTATCGCCCAGCCGCAACGTCCTTGAAATGTCAGCACCTCTGCTAGGCTGTTCATCTGGTAAATTTGACGGTGGATTTTCCCCTGGAGAAACACCATTGTCGAACAGTGCTGCCAACGTCTTAGGTCCAACGATGCCATCGGGTACCAAGCCGTTTTTCTTTTGGAAGGCCACTACAGCAGCGTAAGTAGCAGGCCCAAATATCCCATCGGCTTTCCCACAGTTGAATTTAAGCTCGTTTAGCCGATTCTGAAGAATTGCTACATCTTGGCCTCTATCCCCCAGCCTCAACATCCTTGATATAGTCGCACTTCTGCTGGGCTGTTCATAAGAAGAATTACCTCCCGTAAAAGATCCACTGCCATAAAGAGCATTCAAAGTTTGCGGTCCGGCAATGCCGTCAACAGCCAATCCCTTTGCCCTCTGGAAAGCCATAACAGCTGCTCGAGTTACAGGACCGAATATCCCATCAGCTTTACCAGAGAGAAAACCATGCTCTATCAAGGCCCGCTGCAACTTTTCAACTGCAGGTCCCCTGCTACCCATCTTAAGCAACGTTCCCTGAGCATGTACATCTCCTGGAAAAACCAATACTGTTAAGATGAAGACAAAAGCAAATGCAGCACAGAACAAACGCGCCATACCTCTTAACACGCGGTTCACCCCCTTTCTTTCCCTATTATATACCTTGTCCACATTGAGCTCAAATCTCGACAATCTTGTTGTCGAGGGGTATAACCGCAAATCCTTAAAATATTACAAAAATGTTACATATTTTTTATACATACTTAATATTTACACAATCGCCATGCCAAACGCTCTTCTGGGCCGAAAATAACAGCTCACCTTTCCATTATGAGTTTGAGGTCAAAGTTTAAATAGTCACATGAGACTAGGTGATACGTAATACCGTCTATATATCCTTCCACCACGTTGTTTAAACTTGCGCCGTGCAGATGGCCAAACACCACATGATTGACAGGATACTGCCTGATCAGTCTGGCCATATCATTCTCGTTACCTCTCTCGTCAAAAGGCGGATAATGAAGCAGCACCACGATCTCCTGGACACCTCTGACGCTATCCAGTGACAATTTCAGCCTGTGCAATTCTCTATTGAATATCTTGATATCATGTTCAATATCTTCTCGTCCCTCCAGGATTGCCCATCCCCTGGTACCGCAAAACGCAATCCCGTCGATAACGACGCTATCATTCTGTATGGCAAACATATTATCGGGAAGCATCTTTCTCACTTTAGATATAGAAGACCACCAGTAGTCGTGATTCCCCCGTATTATGATTTTTCGTCCAGGCAGCTGACCTATGCTGTCTAGATCAGGTTTGGCCTCTTCCAGCTTCATGGCCCAGCTTATATCGCCGGGTATGAGAACCACATCTTCGGGTCCCACCTTGTTCATCCAGTTGTTCCTTATCCTGTCCCAATGTTGGAACCAATGTTCACCAAATACATCCATGGGTTTAGGATTGGTTCCCGATAGATGAAGATCACCTATAGCAAAAACTCTCATTTCCCTTAACCCCTTACCATGAAGCAATACAAATTTTTACACAAAACTATACCAAGTCTCTTTCTTTGAGCTCAGATATTATCTGTTGATGCACTTCTTCCGGAGTGGTGTCAATATCATCTATGGTCAAACTTATATAAGCACAGTTCGAATCACGATAATATTCCTGGACACCGACCGTCTTTTCCTTATATTCTTTAAACCGCTTCATTATTACTTCCTCATTATCGTCATCCCTTGTAACTAGTTTAACTTTGCAATCAAGACATTCTATATACCCCTGATTTACATGAAATACCCTCTTACAATTGGGACAAATCCTTCTCCCCAGTAACCGATATAAAAGTACACCTTCTGTGACATTGAAATCGATCACAACATCCACTTTTCTGTTTAAGGAACTTAACATCCTGTCTAGGGCTTTTGCCTGAGCTACAGTTCTGGGAAAGCCATCAAATATTATACCTTTAGCATTTGTCAGTTTTTTTAGCGCATCTTCCACTACCTTATTTACCACCTCATCCGACACCAGCTTTCCTTGCTTAATGATCTGAAGCTCATCATATAGAGGATGATGGGGGTTCTGCAGAATCTGGCGGAACAGATCCCCCGTCGATAGCTGCACCAGATTAAAACTCTCTGCAAGAAGCTGCGACTGCGTACCCTTTCCTGAACCTGGCGGCCCCAACAGCACTATATTCACAAAGATTCCTCCTATCCACTGATTCATAAATTTGTTTTATCTGCTGTTATTATTCCTTCTTTTAAGGACTTTCATTATTTTTTACCTTTCTTTTCTTCCAAATCTTAACTTCATAGTCAATACTCTATCTGTGGAAAATATCCTGCCGCAGATAAATATCAAAATTATAAAAACGACCAGCATATAGAGTATACCATAAAACACCACAGCATAGTTTCCAAGGAGTATGTTCTGTGATGCTATAAAAGGGTGGCTAAAAGGTATAAGCATAATTAAAACCTTGACCGGCAAGGACAGAGAATTAATATCTGAAAACAGGGATATGATGTACGGAATCATTACAAGAAAAATCAAGGGCAATATCATTGTCTGAGCGCTCTTTAAGTCTTCTACCATAACTCCCAAAATGATGGTCAACCCCAGGGCGCACAGTATTGCTAAAAATATTGATATACCCAAAACCACATAATCGCACGAGGTAAACTGAAGCCCCAGCTTTTGCATGAGCTCATTCAACTGGCCACTTTCGTGAATATTCCCCATAAATCCGCCCATATAATACCTAAAGCCCAGCATATATATCCCTGCAGAGATCAAGCCTACCAAAGCCGAAGCCGCCATTTTAGCAATCACTATCTGGTTTCTGCTTATAGGAACGGTAAGGAGTGTTTCCAAAGTTTTATCCTGTTTCTCCATCGCCATGGCCGATAATACCATCTGAGAGGAGAATACAATTATCATCATCAAAATAACGGGAATGAATATTGACTGGGAATAGACAATGTTGCTGACCTCTGCTGCTGAGCCTTCGGCCATAATATCCTTTATCACAACAAAGTCCCTGCTTTTTATTGGATTTTTTATATCCTCTGGATTAAAGTCAGGAAAATTTGTCTTTAAAAAATTGTTTGAAAGAAGTTTGTTTATCTCAGAAATTACCTGATCAACTATTGCGGCATTTGCCGAACTGGTCATGGAAAAGCTGCGGATAAAGGAGTAGGCCTCTATCTCCTTAAACTGGAATTTCGATGCCGCTTCACTAAAACCCTCAGGGATTACTATCAACAAATTTATATTGCTGTTTTTAGCATATTCTATAGCCTCGGCTTTATCCTTGCCTTCCAAAAGATTTATTTTAAAACCCGCATAAGATAAACCATCCAGCAGTGCTTTAGATTCTTGTGAATCATCCAAATTAAAAACATGTATATCTCGTTTTTCCCCTGCCTTTTGCACTTCAGACTGGACAATATTTCCTATAAAATAAAACAGTCCAATGGTGAAAAGCAAAGAAACGATAAGCTGAAACGTAATGAGCTCTTTCACTTCTTTTTTGAGCAAATTGGTAAATTTTCTCATTGCACCAACCTCCTGAACACTTCTTCCAGATTATCTGCCGAATATTTATCTTTCAGTGCCTTGGGTTCACCAATTTCCAAAATCTGGCCGTTGTTTATAATTGCAACCCTGTCGGATAGAAAATCTATCTCCAGCATGTTATGAGAGGAAAGAAGCACTGAAACCCCTTCTTTTACGAATTCCCTTATTACTTCCCTTATCTCTAAAGAATTAATGACATCCAGCCCGGATGTAGGTTCATCAAGTATAGCAAGCTTAGGCTTGGTCATAAGCGCCCTTGCCAAAAGTAGCTTCCTTGTCATGCCTTTACTGTAAGTTCCCACTTTATCCTTTAACCTGTCTTTAAAGCCTACAATTTTTATTGCCCTTTCAATGTACATATCCACATCTTGGGGTTTTTCGGCGTAGAAGTTTGCCATAAATTTTAGATAATCCAACCCTGTAAGATTCTTATATGCCCCTGCCTCCTCGGGAAGATAGGTAATCCCCTGCCTTATTTTGTCTGGGTTCTTCCTTAGGTCAAAACCCATGAATTCCACGCTGCCATCGGTAGGTGTAAGAAGGGTTGCTACAATTCTGAGAGTCGTGGTCTTACCAGCGCCGTTAGGACCAATCAAAGCAAAAATCTCACCCTTTTTTACCTCAAAACTAACTCCCTTTAACGCCTCAATTTTCCCGTAATTTTTTCTTAAGTTGTTTACTCTAAGAATTATATTATCCAAAATGTCCATCCCCCATCTTAGAATTTTGTTACACATTCTTCACATTCTTAACTTTAGCTAAAAGATTCCAGTAATTCTAAAAATTGTATGTTAAAAACTTAGTTTAGCAATACCTTGAGGTTAAGTCAATGAGGATGATTAAATTTTAACAGAAAATCACACAGAGTACAATCTTTTTTTGAACAAGGACAAATCTTAATAGAATCTTAAGATCTACAGTATAAATTTTAGAGTATAATCTTAAAGGAGGGTTTAATAAGGCATTATTTTGACAAAAAGCGAGGGTGATTTACAAATGATGCAATACAAAAGGTTGAAAAAGCACGAAATAAAAGCACTACTGTTGAAATACAAGCACTTTGCGCTGGTATCGCTTTACGGATTTGCCCAAATATGGTTTCAATACTGCGAACGCACTGTACAGCCGAAATACTTCATGTATTCGCCGCTTGATAACTACATACCTTTTGTCAAATATTTTGTAGTACCTTACCTCTTCTGGTTCATATACATGGGTATCGGATTTTTGTATCTGGGATTGGTCTCCAAAAAGGACTTTTATCGGCTGTGCATTTACATGTTTGGCGGGATGTATCTGTGTTATATCTTATATCTCATATTCCCCAACGGACAGAATTTGAGGCCGACGATCACCGAAAACGACGTATTTTCAAGAATCATAAAGCATATATACGCTACCGATACCCCTACTAATGTCGCTCCCAGCATTCACGTTTTCAACTCAATAGCGGTGCACGTGGCTTTGGTCAACTGCCCTGAATTTAGAAAGAAAAGGTGGATGAAGCTGGCATCGCTCATATGCATGCTTACCATAAGCGCTTCCACCGTTTTAATTAAGCAGCACTCCATAAAGGATGTAATGTGGAGCATTTTGCTTGCCGTGGTATTTTATGTGGCCATATACCAGGTACCCAAATGGCTGCCCACTAAAAGCATGGTTTCCATCAATGTCAAAGAAGTTTCATCGCTAAAATAAAAAAGATTAGCACACATGCCTCATCACCCGATTCCAAAACGCTCCTATGCAAGACACAAAAATCTGAACCTGTAAATAAAAAATTAGGGGCTTCAAAGCCCCTTTTCATTCTGCCTCGCTCACCATCTTCTTTCTGTATTTCTCGGCTCCCCAGTTCTTTATCCTATCGATGTCCTCATCCGTCATGGGATTAAGCTCAAGTCCGTTCTTCCGTATATGGTATACAACATACAGATAAGCGGTCAAAGTCTCCTCAATGGTCCTGGCTTCAGCATATCTGGCCTTGTACACCACTTTCCCGGTACAGGTATCTATATTGATCTTGCTGTCGGTCCGGTCTATGGCTATCTGCTCATCGCCGAGATAGACTATTTGATCCGGATACAGCACTTTCTTGAAAAAATCCATGTTTACGGGATTGGCTTTGATAAAATCCTGAACAAAGTCCGTCCTGCTGATAAACTCTGAATCGTTCACCTTCTCCAACCTTATCGCGGGATAAGGTGCAGAAATATTGAAATAATCCTTTATCATGTCATTTACCGTGGAATTAAGCCTTATGCATTCCTGGACATCATCCGAGGTCACAATTAAGCCGTGGTTTTGCATGAATACAACCTGCGGAAATACGCCGTGCTCATCCATATAGCAGTCGATGGTCCGCTTTATGCTCAAGGTCAAATGAAACCCAGGCATGGTGTAGGGGATCCAGACGCAATGCAGGCCATTTGCCTTAAAAATCTTTTCTACAAACCCTTCTCCCTCTTTTGCGCAGCACAGCATATTCGCATACACGGGATGAGTATGAATGACGTATTTTTTAAGTATCGAGTGGAAGCCGGCTTCCACCGATGGCCTTAAAGCCTTATACCCCTCCAGCTTAATGGTATTTTGTTTCACAAGTTCGGCTCCTGCTTCTTCATAGTCTACATCCGGTGTTATCTGGGCGGTCTTGAAATACTCCACAATATTGCGGTAATTCAACACAGCAAATCCGTCATCTTCGGTCACCTGGTCCAGCCTGTAACCCGAGGCCTTAATAGCCATGAGCTCCTGATCTATCTTGACCGATGTGTTGCCACCGCCGCCCTGCACCAGGTCAGGATGAACGCCCACCGGTTTGGATATCGTCTCTAATTCCCTCAACGCATCTTTTAACAACGCTATCCCTTCCTTTGCCTTTCATTTGAATGACAAATTCATTGTAGCAAAATCCTGGCAAATACACAAGTTCGCACTTCGCTTAAATTTCCCGGAATATACAAGTTTGCGCTTTAGACTCCCAGGCGATTCCTGCGCAGCTGTTCATTGACTGTGAAGTTATTGCGCACCACATGCCCCTTTAGCGGCACTATCTTTTCGTGGATGGCATCGATTATCCAGTCAGGCTGCGGGAAGAAAAACCTCTCCAGCTCATGGGCGGGCGTAATCCAGTTTCTGGAGCCCACAACCACCGGAGGCGCATCCAGGTAATCAAATGCCAGCTCGGTAATATTCTGTGCAAAGTCTTTAAGATAAGAAGCCCTTTCGCACGCATCGCCGGTAATGACTATCTTGCCGGTCTTCTTAACCGATTCAATCACTTTTTCGTAGTTGAAAGGCACGATGCTCCTCGCATCGATGACCTCGGCAGACATGCCGTACTTGCTCTCAAGAATTTTAGCTGCCTCCAGAGCCCTGTACAGCATGGCCCCTACCGTCAAAATAGTGATATCCTTGCCTTCCTTCTTTATGTCGGGCTCACCTATGGGCACTTCATAATATCCTTCGGGTACGCCTCCCGGATGGAACATCTCGCCTATGTCATATATTCTTTGGCTTTCGAAGAATACTACCGGGTCAGTTCCCATCAAAGCGCTGTTCATAAGGCCTTTTGCATCATACGGCGTTGCAGGAAATACCACTTTAAGGCCGGGTATATGGGCCACCAGAGATGTCCAATCCTGCGAGTGCTGCGCTCCATACTTGGACCCTACCGATACCCTTAATACCACTGGCATCTTCAAAATACCGGCGCTCATTGCCTGCCACTTTGACAGCTGATTGAATATCTCGTCTCCTGCTCTCCCAATAAAATCGGCATACATGAGCTCGACCACCACCCTGCCTCCGCACATGGCATATCCCACCGCAGAGGCCACGATGGCGGCTTCGGATATGGGCGCGTTAAACAACCTATGATAAGGCAAAGCCTCGGTCAGACCCCGGTACACGGCAAAGGCCCCGCCCCAGTCACGGTTATCCTCACCGTATGCAATCAGCGTGGGATCCACATAAAACTTATCCAGCAGAGCCTCAAATATAGCGTCGCGAAGCTGAAATACTTTATTTTTGGGTACAGGTTTGCCGTCCTGAATCCCCGCTCTGACCTTTCTTTTTATCTGCTGCAGCCTGGGATTTTCCTCCTTGGGAATCAAAACATCGCATTCCCTGTCGTCCATCTTTTCTATCCTTTGATTGGAAAACATCAGACTGGCTATAGCATCCGGATTTGATACCAAATCCATCCTGGGCGATTTATTTTCATCTATGGCCAGCCTGTATATCCTGTCGATGCGCTCCTTCACGTCGTTTAAAATAGCGTCTAGCTGTTCTTGGGTGGCCACACCGGCATCAATAAGCTGCTTTCTGTACGTCACTATCGAATCATGCTGCATCCATGCGTCTATCTCTTCCTTGGTCCTGTAGGTGGAGGCATCTGAAGGAGAGTGTCCACAGAACCGATAAGTCACTACGTCCAGCAAGACCGGCCCCTTGTTTTCCAGCAAAAGCTGCTTCTTTCTTTTTATGGCATCTATGACCGCCAGGGGGTTATATCCATCCACCCTCTCGGCGTGCATTTGTTCAGGATTGATACCCGCACCTACTCTGGCCAGTATCTGGTAACCCATGGTCTCGCCGCATGTCTGGCCACCCATACCGTACTGGTTATTGAAGAAATTGAATATTATAGGCAGCCCTCCCCTGTAGCCTTCCTCCCACAGATACTTAAACTGGTCCATGGCAGCCATGTTCATGGCTTCCCACACCGGGCCGCAACCCATAGCGCCATCACCTATGTTAGCTATCACTATGCCCTTCTTGCGGTTGACCTTTTTAAATAGAGCCGCCCCAACCGCGATCCCTGCCGAACCTCCCACTATGGCATTGTTGGGATAAATCCCAAAGGGCGTGAAAAACGCGTGCATAGAACCGCCTAAACCTTTGTTAAATCCCGTCTCGCGTCCAAAAATTTCGGCCAGCGCGCCATACAACAGAAAATCCATGGCCAGTTCTTTTACGCTTTTGTAATCTTTCTTACTCTCCTCTACAACCTTGAGTACTCTACCATCCCAGAACTTTTTCATTATATCCATCAGTTCATCGTCGGACATCTTCTCTATAGCAGAAAGCCCCTTGGCTATGATCTCGCCGTGGCTCCTGTGCGAACCAAATATGAAATCGTCCTTGTCCAGATGATATGCCTGGCCTACCGCCGCTGCCTCCTGACCGATGGACAGGTGTGCCGGCCCGGGATAATCATAAGGAACGCCGTTATACTCGCCGGTGGTCTTAACCAGCAAGAGCATGGTCTCAAACTCGCGGATTATGACCATATCCCTGTAAATCCTTACGAAATCCTCGTTGGTATAGTTAGCCTTTTCCTCTTCAATGGTCTTGTTGTACTGATTTACAGGGATATCCTGAAACTTAACCCACCCACTTTTTCGTACCTCATGGGGATTTATAAAAAGCTGTTTGGGCATCTACACCCACCTCTCCCTTCTCAATCTTCAAATTGAAAGATGCATTCCCTTATAACTTCCGACACAGTCGGATGGGGGAACACCAGCTCCTTTATATCTTTTACGCGCATTTCGGCCTCAATCATCAAGCCGGCGCCGTAAATGATCTCGGAGGAATAATTGCCGATCATATGCACGCCTATCACATTCCTATACTTTTTATGGATGAGCACCTTGCATATGCCGTCCCCTCCCTCGTTTTCTGCCACATACCTGCCGCTGTAGCGCATGGAGACCTTTGCAACTTCAAACTCTATACCCTTCTGCTTTGCGCTCTCCTCTGTCTCGCCCACCGACGCAACCTCGGGATTGGTATATATGACCGAGGGAATGGCGTGATAGCGCACTATATCCCGCTTGCCCAACATGTTGTTTACGCAAACCTCGGCCTCTCTGTAGGCCGTGTGCGCCAGCATATAGCGACCGTTGACATCGCCAGCAGCGTACACCTCCGGCACGTTGGTCTTTCCCCTGTCGTCGGTCTTTATGGCACCCCTTTCAATCTCAACGCCGATATTCTCTAGGCCTATGCCCTGCACCGCCGGCCTTCGCCCTACGCTCATCAACACCTTATCGGCCTCAACAGCTTCCCTCTTGCCATCGCATTCATAAACCACAGCTCCATCACGTATCTCCACCACTTTTGAGTTGAGCTTGAACTCTATTCCCTTCTTTTGGTAATTCTTAAGCAGAATTTGCGAAATTTCCCTATCGATATTGCCGCCAATGTGGTCCAGCATCTCGATGATGGTCACCTTGCTGCCGGCCGAGTTGAAATATGACGCCATCTCAAGACCTATTATCCCGCCTCCCACAATGACTAAAGAGCCAGGCACCTGAGATATATCAAGTATCTCGCGGTTGGTAAGAACGTATCCTTTCTCCAGGCCTTCTTTGACGCCCGGTATAGGTGGAATGACAGGCACAGACCCCGTGGCGATCAACAGCCTCCTGCCAATGAACGTATCATCATTGACTCTGACGGTATAGCCGGTATCGCTCCTCCCTGCAATGTAAGCATGACCTTCCATCACGTCCACATGGTTGGCTTTGAGCCGGGAGCGTATGCCCGCAACCAGCGTCTTCACTACCTTGTTCTTCCGGGCTATGACCACCCCGTGATCGAGAACCACATCCTTTGCAATAACCCCGTATTTTTCGCCAAACCTTGCATAATCGCGTATTTTAGCGGAGTGAAGCAGCGTCTTGGAGGGAATGCATCCTTCATTCAGGCAGACGCCACCCAGAAACCTCTCCTCGATAAGAAGCGTTTTAAGCCCTGCATGGCCCGCCCTTTCGGCTCCCAGGTAACCAGCGGGCCCTCCACCTATTACTATAAGGTCATAAACCATTTTCTTTTCACCTTTCCTTCTTACAGCTTATTTTGCCAGAAATATGCTGAAGTTTTCCAAATTGGCCTTGAGCTCCTGCAAAAACCTTGCGGCAGGAGCGCCATCGACAGCCCTGTGGTCAAACGTCAGTGACAAGCCCATGGCCGGATAGATGACTATTTTGCTATCCATTTCTTTGACGCGCTGCACTATCGTATTCACGCCTAGAATCCCCGTCTGCGGCGGATTGAGTATGGGGGTAAAGGCCTCAACGCCTAGAGATCCCAGGTTGGTAACTGTAAAGGTTCCCCCCTTCAAATAATCAGGGTTTATACTGCCCTTCCTACAGGCCTCCACCAGCTCTTTCACTTCCCGGGATATTTCATCCAGGGACTTGGTATCGGCATTATAAACAGTGGGCACCATGAGCCCTCGTTCGGTATCCACAGCAACACCCAGATGGACATGGTTGAAGAGAAGCATCCTATCATCCAAGAAATGGGCATTCAACGCTTTGTGGTTGAGCAACGTCCTCGATACCACGTAGAGTATGATATCGTTGAGCGTAATGTTTGCAAGCCCCAGGCGTTCTCCCTGCTCCTTTACCTTTTTTCTGAAAGCGAGTATCTCGGTAGCATCAAACGAAGTATGTATGGTGAGCTGCGCGGTATTGGCCAGCGACTGATGCATTGCCCTGGCAATGACCTTCCTTATATTGCTGAGCTCAACCTCTTCAAAGTCGGCTTCTTCGGCTTTAGCCTCTTGAACGGGAGGCTGTGGCACCTCGTAATGCGCCTCTCTCTTCATGCTATGCAAATCAGCTGTGGTAACCCGTCCACCTATTCCTGTACCGCCTATCCGCATCCCCTCTGCCCTGAGATATTCGTCTCTGGCAGCATGTGTCACCAATTGGCCTTTTTCTATAAGCTGCCTTATATCCCTTTCAATTATCCTGCCATAGGGCCCCGTAGGAACGGCTTCCCTGTAATCCACCCCCGATCTTTCGGCCAGGTTGCGAGCCCTTGGGCTGATCTTCACTCTACCGTCTTGCTGTGCGACATCGCCGCTCTTTACTTCAATTTCGCTCCCGCTCTCTGTGGTTGGTTGCTCTTGACTTTCAGCCGCCACTTCCTTTGCGGTAGAAGCATCCTTTCTTCCAGGCATAAACTCGGAGATGTCCTCGCCCTCCTCGCCAATGACGCAAACGGTGGCAAGGACCGGCACATCGTCACCCTCATCAAAGAAGACCTCCAGCAGAGTGCCCTCTACCTTTGCCTCCTCATCAAAAGCAGCTTTATCGGTCTCATAGGAGAACAGCAGGTCGCCTACCTTTACTGCCTCGCCCTTCTTCTTGTGCCACTTGGTTATGATGCAGCTCTCAACTGTTTGCCCCTGCCGAGGCATGATTACCGGCGTAGCCATCCTTATATCTCCCCTCTTCTTTATTTTAACTTTTCACAGGTATAATAACCTTTCATCACTTATAATAAGAGCTGACCCGTCTGATGCTTCATTGATAAGAGCAAAAAATTAAAAGCGTGTCGAAAATTTGTACTTAAAGTTTATACACCGACAAAACGATTATCTTAAACGTTAGAATTTACCGGTAAACATCTAACAAAAATCGTGTTAACTTCGATGTTATATTTTACATTTTTCAAAACAAATATAACATGTTTTTAACATCAATTTTCTAAATTAACAGGTTTAATTTCATTTTAACAGACCAGATTTTTCTTGTCAACAGTTCACGCTTGCTTTTAAAATAAGCTTTTTCAATGTTGATTAACTGTCATTTGAATTGTATAATAATACTAGGATTTTGTAATATTCATGTTAAATTTATTAGAAAGGAATGATGGGGTATGGAACGCAAGTGCCGTCGGCTGGAAAATCAAATCGCCATTGTAACCGGAGCCGGCCAGGGTTTAGGCGAAGCCATAGCTAGGCGCTTGGATGCAGAAGGCGCTAAAGTGGTTGTAACCGATATAAACTTCGAAGCAGCACAAAGGGTAGCTGCCGACCTCAACGACGCCATCGCCTTAAAAGTGGATGTCACAAAGTATGAGGAATGCGAAGAAATGGCGCGCATAACTGTAGAGAAATACGGAAGGATCGACTTGCTTGTGAGCAATGCCGGTATCCTCATCGCCAAGGGCATCGATGAATTCTCTACCGAGGAATGGAAAAAAGTTATAGATGTGAATCTCATAGGCTACTTCAATTGTGCCAAAGCCGTGGCACCCATCATGATGAAACAGAGAAAGGGCAACATCATTCAGATAAACAGCAAATCGGGCAAAAAGGGGTCTTATAAGAACTCGGCTTATGCTGCAAGCAAATTTGGAGGCATAGGCCTTACGCAAAGCCTGGCTCTCGAGCTGGCACCATATAACATAAGAGTCAACGCCATATGTCCCGGCAATTTGCTGGATTCACCGCTGTGGGTCAACAGCTTGTATGAACAGTATGCACGCAATCAGGGGCTTACCAAAGAAGAAATAAGGCAGAAATACCTAAGCCAGGTGCCGCTGGGAAGAGCATGTACATACGATGACGTGACCAACGTGCTGGTGTTCCTGGCTTCGGATGAGGCCAGCTATATGACAGGTCAGGCCATCAACGTAACCGGCGGACAGGAGATGAGATAAAAAAAGAAGATATTGCCTCCTTAGCAGCGCAATATCTTCTTTTTTATTTTTGTTTAGCACTCTCACATTCGTGAACTGCCACTCACCTGCTGGTTTACCAAGCGAACATTCCACAGATGAAGTTTTTGCAGCAAAATCGCTATTTGACGTCTTAGCAGCCGATACACATCAGCTTATGGGCTTGGCGTGGGCCAAGAGATACTTCTCGGCCTCTGCACACCACAGGCCATTGTTTTCCTCCACAATCTTGGCTAATTCGGCAAACAGCGGATCGGTCTTTCCCTTTTCTTTGAAATCAGAAATGGCGGTCAGCTCAAGCTCGATGTTGGTGTATATGAGCTTTTTACCGCCTGGAATTTTGGGCAGGTTCAAAGTAGTATCAACCACGCTATTTAGCCCTCCAATATGGGTAATCATGGCTGCAGGGTTTATAAGTCCCTTCTCCATCATCTGCAGCGCTTCTATCATGTCATCGGTATTACCGCCGCTGGTACCCACCACGTGGGTGGATGCATAGTGGACGTTGTAAAAGTTGATCTCGGCTGAGAAATTCGGATCGGTAGGCCCTGCGAAGAAATTCAAACAGCCATCCCTTGCCAATATCGCATCCCCTATCTCGACCACAGACTTAACCGGCGCAAAGACAAACACGTCGTCATATCCTCTGCCATCCGTCAACGACATGAGATATTCTGCCACATTATCCATTCCAGAGGTGTTTATATATTTCAGCGTGACGCCGTTGCGCGCCGCTTCCTCCACCGTGATGATCTCGCTGGCCCTTTTAAGCCTTGCCTGGTCGATATCGGTTACCACCAGCAACTTGGGCTTCTTATCTCTGTGTATGGCATAATCGATAGCCCCCAAACCCATAGGACCCGCTCCGGCCAGTATTGCCATATTTCCGCCTTCCACAATTCCCATGTTGTGCACGTATTTGCCGGGCACTGTATGGTAGCTCGCATGAAATGCGCCGATGATACACGACATGGGCTCAGCCAGCGAGCCGTAAAAATATGCCTCACCGTTGTATTCCAGCAAACAGTTCATCTCCATGACCTCGTTGGGGATGATGATATGGGTTGCACTGCCCCCGATATACTTGTATGAATAGCCAGGCGCCGCTAGGCTTCCTTTGTAATTCAGCGCCGGCTGTATAGAAAATTTCTGGCCGGGCTTAAATTTGTGCTGCCACTTCTTACCCACTTCCAGGATAATACCGCAAAATTCATGGCCTATGATTACGGGGTTTTTGTCAACATCATCAGGAACCCGCTTGTGGTCTTTACCCTGGATGGCAGCCTTATATGAAGACATGCATATGCTGTCAGATATGACCTGAGCCAGTATTTCATCGTCCTTTATAGGTGGCAACTCAAATTCCTCTAGCCTCAAGTCATTTTTGCCATAAAGACGCACAGCCTTGGTCTTCATAGTTCTTCTCCTTCTTCATCCAAACCGTGCAAATACACCAGTTCAGACGGCTGGGGTATTTGTAATCCGCCCTTCAAGTTGTCCTTCCCCCAGCAGGCGGTATTAGGACAACCCTGTACACAATGCAGCAAGCCAGATAATAAGCTTATATCACTTTACCTCGACGCCATATCGTTCTGCGGCTTGCGCTATATCCTCGGGCAGAGGTTTATCGCATATCAACACGTCGATGTCCTTTAAAGTTGCAAAGGTAAAGGGCATATTCTTATCGATCTTGCTGACATCCATCAAAAGGATGACCTTGCGCGCCTTTCTGATGATTGCCCTTTTTAGCTCGCATTCGTTGTAATCGCCGCAAGTAAAGCCGTATTCCAGGGAAAATCCTGATGTGGCCATAAACGCAATGTCCACGTTTATATCCTTTATGAAGTTGAGCGAATTGGCGCCGGAAGTCGATAGATTGTTACGGCTGAGCTGTCCCCCCACCAAGGTCACCGACGGGTTGTTGTTCTTGATGATCTCCAAAGCAATGTTGGGGCCGCTTGTGAGTATAGAGAGGTCCTCATCGGGCAATACTTTAGCCAAACACATCATGGTAGTACCGGAATCAATGAAATAAGAACGCCCTCGTTCCACAAAGGCCAACGCCTTTTTAGCAATCTTCATCTTTGCGTCCACATTCTCCATGGCCCTTAAATTATACATGTCTTCCTTTAAGCTGGAGAACAGATTGATGGATTTGGCCCCTCCCCGTACTCGAACGATCTGCCCCTTGGATTCGAGGTAGCTGAGGTCGCGCCTCAATGTCATGGTGGACACTTCAGGGAACAGCTTTTCCAGCTCTTTAAGTTTAACTTCACCCTTATTCTGTATATACGCGTTTATGATTTCCCGTCTTTGAGCATTCAATCTTTATCACTTCCTTAATTTTTGTAACAAAATCGCTGTTATTTTTAACACAGATTTTGTTACAATTGTTTTTATTTATCATGCTTTATACTGTAATTATACTAATAAAAACAATCAATTGTCAATGTTACGGATATCACCATGGCCATTCGCGCAGATTATAATCCATTAAAACCAAGCGGTCCTCATCTATATGTATATCCCTTTCCGAATATGGTGTTCCACTTAAAAAATATTGCAAAGCGTATACAGCCGCTTCTTCAGGTTCCATATCAGCCTCATAATTTTTCTTCCCTGACATATACGTACGCATCCATCCAGGATGATACAGCCTGAAGGTATAACCTTCCGGCCTTAACCTATTAAAAGTTATCTTCACCGCCATATTAAGAGCGGCCTTAGACATGCAATAGCCATACCACGCCTTTCGGGTACATGCTCCAATACTGCCGGCTTCCGAGGACACAAAACAGAGCCTCTTTAACCTTCCCTTATCCATCAATGGCAAAAACGCTTCTACCATTCGTATGGGTCCCAGCGCATTCACGTCATAGATGCGGTGCATATCTTCATAATTTAAATGTTCTCTTATGTCCAATTCGTTATAAGGAGAAATAATTCCCGCATTGTTTACCAGCATATCAACATAGTTAGTAATTGAAGAAACTCGTATAGCAGCCTCTTTTACCGATTCATTCGATGACACATCAAGCGATATAATGTGAAGTTTTTCTGGATATTTTTTACTTAAAGATGAAAGTTGAGGCCAGCTTGGCATATACTGGCCTGCAAATACGCGCCATCCCTTTTCTAAAAGCTTTTCACACAGCGCAAATCCAAATCCGCGATCAGCGCCCGTTATAACGGCTGTCGGCTCCATATTACCCACCCCCCCATCCTTAAACCTTGGCCAGCCAATTGAGTGAATTTCGCAGCAACAACTGAAAGCTCGGATGAAGCCATACATCCAGGTTATGCCCCGGCGTCAATACGCACACCTTTCCTTTGCCATGAGTACGCACCCAGCCGGCAGGCTGCGTCCCATGTTGAGATGTTGAGGTTAAAAAGACATGCACATCATCGTTATTATCAATCTCTATAAAATAGTGCTCATCCTTTAAGGTAAAAGGAACAAAGCCATCGGTAATTATATGCTCACCTTTTACTTCTACCGTAACTTGACACTGTTCAGGATGATGTATAAACACTCCGCCCAATATACTACGAAGGATACTCGCTTCCTTATAACCTGCCGTACCCGAATGCACGGCCAAAAGGCCGCCGCCATTTTGGACATAGCCGTCAAAAATGCTTTGAGCTTCTTCTGTTGCCCATTCCGTTGTATCTGTTGATGAGAAGTTATTTGACTTTGCAAGTATTACCACCGGAAACTGTTTCATCATATCAGGTGTCCAATCGGCCATATTCTCTATATACGTGAATTCAAAACCATCATCTGCAAGGGGGTCAAGCCCCCTTTTAACCACACTTGCTGGGTGCCAGCGGTCATCGCAAAGAACTAAAACACGCATTTTACACGCCTCCATTTTTAAAAAAATTTTTATCACAGGATGGCTAGCAGACTACAGTTTATACAGTAGTCCATAATCTTCTAAAAGATAAAAATGAATACAGAGTTGTTCAATAACCCCATTATAGCCTTATTAATAAGTTCCCAGCTCCAGCCCCTTTTCAACAAAATAACGATAAGTTTCATAATTGACAGTATTGGGTATAGAATGATCGCTGTGCAGCACATATCCATACTTACCCTTTACTATTGGGATCTTCGATTCGAGTTCCTGATCTATAAGCTTTTTATCGTTTGTATACAACACCCTTACGTCAATGCCTCCCATAAATGAAAGCACCTCGCCGTAATCTTTGTACAATTTGATCAAGTCCATCCCGGCCTTTACTTCAATTACTTGCAGGCAATCAATACCTGCTTCAATCATACCGGGTACAAGAGGCTCCACATAGCCACATGAATGCATAATAACAGGTAGGTTATGGCTTTTGGCATATTCGATTGTCTTTTTATGCCCCGGCTGAATTATCTCTTTATACATAGCCGGTGACATAAAAGGCTTGAGCTTAAAACCCATATCCTCATAATACCATATACCGTCGGGATACCCTTCCCGAGAAAAAAGGATCTCCTGCAGTTCAATAATAAGCGTAGAATAGGTATCAACCATATCCTTTACCCACTCTGGGTCAAGCGCCATGCCCACAAGCATGTGTTCATGCCCACACACCGGATGAATGCACTCAAACACATTGACGCCAGACCAGGCAAAAAAGCGATTATGCTCCTGCGCATGTCTCTTGGCCTTCCGATATGCCTCAAAATTAATACGTCTGGGGTCAGGAGTCAGCAATGGCTTTATGTATTCCTCCCATGTTTTACGATCCTTGACCAAAAAATCCACATGCTCGGGTGTACTGTCATGGAGCTTGTGCCTTCGAAGCAAGGCTCCATTTCCATCCCTAATTAAAATGGTCTCTTCTGTCTCCTCCACTACCTCCGGGACGAAATCCAAATCCGCTACAAGGTTAAACGGCCAGCACAGTTCCATATCAAACCCAAAGTGATCGACCAAATTCTCGTCTGGTCCAATATATCCGTCTTCTTGCCATTTTTTAAGCGTATCGCCCCAAAAATGCTCAAATACGCCAATGCGGTCCACCGGCTTGCGCTTGAGAATATTGTGTATACGCTCAACCCCCGTCATGGTTTCCATCTTTTATCTCCCTAATCCATTTTATCTTTTAAACTAAACGTCCCATGAAAATATTTTACCATATTTTATCAGCAAATTCACCTTCTCACTTGAAAATTACAACGGTCAACGCGGTTCCTCTACTACGGTAACATTAACTGTGGAATAAAAAGAGGTACAGCACCACTTCGCACCGGCCCCCAAATCCCACTTCACTAGGCTATAAGTCCAAACAAAGTATGCTACACAAAAAACCATGACTACTTCTACTTGAGGATGGAGGTGAATATCATGAAATCAGAATCCTAATTGAATCGGGGGAATGGCAAATTGAAGATAAATCCCCGTTCTATGCTGTATGGAACGTTCATCTTAGCTAGCGCAAATGTCCTGGTTCGACTCATCGGATTTATATATCAAATAATGTTGAGCCGGCTGCTGGGACCTGAAGGCATGGGGGTATACCAACTAATATTTCCACCCTATACCATTGCCCTGGCTTTGACGACATCCGGTATACCGGTGGCCGTCTCGCGGTTGGTGGCTTCCAGCGACGCTACAGGGCACCATGGAGAACTTAAGAAGATCGTACCTGCAGCCATATTGATAGTGATGGTGCTGGGCACAATCCTTTCTGCATTAATCCTGACAAACGTCAACTGGATTACCCACACCATATTAAAAGACCCTCGCACCCGCATACCTCTATTCATTCTCTTCCCTTGCATCATCATAATCGGCATGGGTGCCACATTTAAAGGATATTTCTACGGCATAAAGCACACCCATCACTCTGCCTTGGCTGAAATATTAGAACAGCTAGTCCGCATTACGACAGTCATAATTCTGCTACTGTGGCTGAACCCCCAGGACTACGAAGAAGCCGCTATCTTGATGGTATTTGGCGTTGTCATGGGAGAGCTTGCCAGCTTGTTATATCTCCACACCCGCTACTATTACTCCATCAAAGAACTAAAGGGAAATGTCAGAACCTCATCCCTTTTTCCCTTAATCAAGAGCATTATTAACATTGCCATCCCTATAACGTCTACCAGGCTTATAATCACCTTGATAAACTCTACCAACACCGTCTTAATCCCACAACGCTTGATGGCCAGCGGCATGACAAACAGCCAGGCGGTGTCGTTATTTGGCATAGTATCTGGTATGGTACTGCCGCTGCTTCACATGCCCTTTACCATTACCAATGCCCTATCTACGGTCATAATCCCCCACCTCTCGGAGGAGATGGCGCTTGGCGACTGGCCATCCATACGCAATAATATTTCGCGCGCCATCCAGTTGACCTCTCTCGTCGCTTTTCCGGCCGCTGCTCTGCTGTTCTCCCTCGGGCAGCCCATCGGAATAGCGCTGTATAATCAACCACAGGTAGGGCAATTGCTGGCACCCCTTACATTGAGCATGGTCTTTCACGCCCTTCAACACACTTTAAGCGCCGTTCTAAACGGCCTTGACAGACAAAAACGCTCAACCCTGAACCTGTTTATAGGAGGAATTATTCAGGTCTGCTGTACCTATTTCCTCGTCTCCTGTCCACCTTTAAGAATATACGGCTTCATCATTGGCTTTAACCTAAGAAGCATTGCAGTATTCATGCTTAATTTTACCGCAGTCAGAAAGCTTACCAAGCTTCAAATAAAATGGGTGGAGTGGTTTTTGAAACCTGGCTTTGCCGCTACTGTCATGGCTTCATTGGGGCGATGTGTTTTTAACCTGTCCGCGCATGCCGGCCTCTCCCTCATCGTATCGCTAGCCCTGGCTACAATAACCGGTGCCGCCTTTTTCTTAATCTCTCTTTACTCAGTAAATGGAATGCCGAGCATAAAAAAAGCAAGGCCCCTCACTAAACAGTGTATTTATGAGGAGCCTTAAATAGCTTACATTTTTTAACTGGGCAATCTGCAGTATCCCGTTAGCCGTTCATCACTTCGTCTGCTTTTCCAGCGCAACCCAAAACATTTACCAGCTTATGCTTTACAAGTTCTTTAATGGCCTCCCTGGCTGGCCCTAAGTACTTCCTCGGGTCAAAGTTGCTGGGATCCTTGGCAAAATGCTCCCTGATAGTAGCCGTCATTGCCAGCCTCAAGTCGGAATCGATATTAATCTTGCATACGGCCATCGAAGCAGCTTTCCTCAGCATATCTTCGGGTACGCCCTTTGCTCCCGGCATCTGTCCGCCGTACTTGTTGATCTTCTCTACAAATTCCGGTATCACCGAAGAAGCGCCATGCAGAACGATGGGAAATCCCGGAAGCCTCTTTTGAATCTCCTCAAGGATGTCAAATCTCAACTTCGGCTCGCCCTTAAACTTGTACGCCCCATGGCTTGTACCTATAGCAACCGCCAGAGAGTCAACCCCTGTCCTTTCAACGAATTCAGCAGCCTGGTCAGGATCAGTAAAAAAGGCTTCCTCCTCAGACACATTTACGGCATCTTCAATTCCAGCAAGCCTTCCCAGCTCGCCTTCTACAACCACGCCTCTCTCATGGGCGTAATCGACTACCTTCTTGGTCAAAGCGATGTTCTCCTCAAAGGGAAGGTGCGAACCGTCGATCATGACCGAGGTGAATCCGCCATCGATACAGGCTTTGCAAAGCTCAAAGCTGTCTCCGTGGTCAAGATGCACACAAATTGGGAGGTCAGTTTCAATAAGCGCAGCCTCGATAAGCTTCATGAGATATGTATGTTTAGCATACTTTCGCGCACCGGCAGACACCTGCAGAATAAGCGGAGCATTGACCTCTTTTGCAGCTTCGGTGATACCTTGAATGATTTCCATATTGTTTACATTGAACGCGCCAATAGCATAACCACCTTCATAGGCCTTTTCAAACATCTTCTTTGACGTTACCAATGGCATAATGCAACAACTCCTTCTTTTTTATTTTTTATTTTGATCTATAGCGAAATTTTTAATCACATTAATTTTATCACATTCCCTGTCAAAATCAAGGTTAATTTCAAAATTTGACTTCCAAATCCTGTAACTTCAAATTGACTCAAAGCAATTTGTTATATTTTTGTCTATAAAAATTGCTTTTCAAAATCAAATATGGTATATTTTATAAGGTATAATGAAATATTAGACGGGTACATAACAAAATATTAACATAAATTAATATTAAAGCTTAAAAAGGGAGGTTTACAAATGGGTGAATTAAAAGGAGCTTGTATTCTTGGTCAATCAGGTGGGCCTACTGCAGTAATCAACGCCACTGCGGCAGGGGTAATTCAAGAGGCGTTAAAGCAAGACTGTATAACAGCAGTCTATGGAGCAGCCC
Source organism: Caldicoprobacter faecalis (assembly GCF_900115765.1). Classification (NCBI taxonomy): domain Bacteria; kingdom Bacillati; phylum Bacillota; class Clostridia; order Caldicoprobacterales; family Caldicoprobacteraceae; genus Caldicoprobacter; species Caldicoprobacter faecalis. The sequence goes on from NZ_FOXR01000002.1 coordinate 62,572, forward strand.
ACGGCATACAGGGTATATTAAATGAAAAATTCTACGATATGAGCAAAGAGGACCCATATGAGCTAGAATTGCTCAAAACCACTCCTTCATCCTTACTGGGTTCTGTACGTTACAAGCTTAAAGACCCCGATGAGGATGATACCGAATACAAAAAGCTGCTGGAGATATTCAAAAAATACAACATACGGTATTTCTTCTACAACGGCGGCAACGACTCCATGGATACCTGCAATAAGATAAGCAAGTATATGCAAAAAGTAGGCTATGAGTGCAGGGTAATGGGTGTACCCAAAACTATAGACAACGACCTGTGGGGTACCGACCATTGTCCGGGCTACGGCAGCGCAGCTAAATATATAGCAACTTCCACGATGGAGATTTATCTCGATGTAAGGGCATACGACACAAAAATGATCACGGTGCTGGAGATAATGGGTAGAAACGCAGGTTGGCTTACCGCGGCATCGGCTCTTGCAGGCGTACAGGGATATGGCCCGGATCTCATATACTTACCAGAGATACCATTTGACATCGACAAATTCATAGACGAAGTAATGTCGGTATACGAGAAAAAGAAAAACATCATTGTGGCCGTATCTGAGGGAGTAAGAGACAAAGACGGAAAATACATCTTTGAATACGGTCCCGCACTGCACAAACACACGGACGCATTCGGGCACGTTCAATTGGGCGGCCTTGCGGCTACCCTGGCAGGAATATTGAAGGAGAAAACCGGAGCTAAAGTGCGTGGCATTGAATTCAGCCTGCTTCAAAGATGTGCAGCCCATATCGCTTCACTGACTGACGTAAACGAAGCTTACCTTGCAGGACAGGCCGCTGTACAGTACGCGGTACAGGGCATTACCGATAAGATGATAGCATTTGAGAGGGCAGAAGGGCCCGAATATAAGTGCAACATCAAATTGGTCAACCTAACTGATGTTGCCAACGTAGAGAAGAAGGTACCGCGCGAATGGATAAACAAGGACGGAAACGGCGTCACTGAAGAGTTCATCAAGTACGCTATGCCGCTCATCCAAGGTGAATCCAGACCGCCTTTCGAAAACGGATTGCCAAGGTTTGCAAGACTGAAAAAGGTTTTAGCAACAAAATAAAACATAATCAAACGAAAAGGGGAGTTTAATACCCCTTTTCGTTATTATTTGACCGAATTGAGTTTTCAGCAAAATCAAGCACCAATTTTAACAGAAAAAGTAGTCTTAAGAAAAAGGAGGCCAAAACCTTGAAATTCGAACTATTGCATCCAGCGGATCAAATAGTGATGATCATGGAGAGAATATATCGCTACGGTATGACCACCACATCGGGTGGCAACATATCAATCCTTGACGACAATGGCGATATATGGATCACTCCCAGCGGAATTGACAAAGGCTCACTGCGCCGAAATGACATAATTCGCGTAAAGCCTGATGGGAGCATAGAAGGAATCCACAAACCTTCAGTTGAGCTCCCTTTTCACGAGATGATCTATCAGAAAAGGCCTGATATAAAGGCCATAATTCATGCCCATCCACCTGCGCTTGTAGCCTTCAGCATAGTGCGTCAAATACCAAACACAAGGCTCATACCCAACGTACATCTGATATGTGGCCAGGTCGGAATAGCGGAATACGGCCTGCCAGGGAGCAGAGACCTGGGTAAAAAGATTGCGGCCCAATTCGAAAAGGGCTTTAAAACCGTTATACTCGAAAATCACGGGGTGGTGACGGGTGGCAAAAACCTGTTTGAAGCATTTATGGCCTTTGAAACCCTGGATTTTTGCGCAAAGCTTGAACTAAAAGCCCGAAGGCTTGGGAACCCCAGGAGCTTAACCGATAGACACATTGAAATATCCAAAAACAAGCAGGATGTCACGCTGAACGAATTCATTCCCAAAAGGTTTAGCAGCGAAGAAAGGGAAGCCAGGCGGAACATGTGCCAGCTCATACACCGCGCTTATGACCAACAGCTTTTCACCAGCACGCAGGGTACATTCTCTCAAAGGCTGAGCGACGGTTCCTTCATAATCACGCCCTATGGACTGGATAGAAAGTATCTCCAAGAGGAAGACCTGGTACGCATTGAAAACGGATGGAAGGAAGCAGGGAAAAACCCCAGTCGTTCAGTGCTGCTGCACAAGGCTATATATGACAAGCATCCTCACATCAATTCGGTGCTCATTGCGCACCCGCCAAACATCATGGCCTTTGCCGTCACAGATGAGAACTTTGAAACCAAGACCATACCCGAGAGCTACATAATGTTGCGCAACATACCAAAACTGCCCTTTGGGTGTACCTTCATGCAGCCCGAGATGACAGCAGATGCATTCTCCAAGGAAACGTCGGTGGTGTTGGTGGAAAACGACTGCGTCATCGTAACCGGAAGTAGCCTGCTCAATGCCTTCGACAGGCTGGAGGTAGCCGAATACAGCGCCAAGGCCATCATAGCAGCCAAGGACTTGGGAGAGCTAGTGACCATCAATGATGAACAGGTAGCTGAGATCGAAAAGGCATTTAAGCTATAATATAGCATAAACAATTTGCCCCTGGCGAAGCTGGTATCCAAACCAGTCATTTTCGCCAGGAGCTTTTTCCTGGTTATCATTAAAGGTACTTTATGTAGCACCTTCTCCGCTTGTGTTGCCTAAAGTTAAAATGTCTCCACTGAGATCGAACCTTCACATTAGATTCCAGCTGGGGATTGCATTCCGCTTTGACTATGCCGTTTTTGATGCATTCCTTGTGAATCTCGCTCATCAAAATGGCATTCACGCCCTTGCCCTGCAGTTCAGGTTTTACCGCTACTAGACACAAATCGATGGTATCATTCTTCTTTAAAGCTTTCAAAATGTGTATGAATCCAAAGGGCAAAAGCCTTCCATTTGTTTTCCTCATCGCCTGCGTCAAAGATGGAAATGCGATGCCAAATGCCACTACCTCATCATTTTGATCCAGAATCACCTTTACATAGTCCGGATTTATAAAGCCAAAGTACTGCTTGGTGTACAGCTGTATCTGCATATCGGTCAATGGTACCACTCCATACAGGTCCTTATATGCTTCGTTTAAAAGCGCAAAAATACCCTTGACATAAGGAAGGAAATCTTTTGGTTTTTTGGCGTCCAGTACCTTAAGGTTAAACCTCCTCAAAGCGTCTTGTGAAGCCCTTTGTATAACATCAGGTAACTGCGGCGGAACCTCCAATTCGTATTCCAACCAGTCCACGTCTTTAACGTAACCGTTATTCTCTAAATGAACTGGATAATATGGATAATTATAAATAGTAGTAAAAGTGCCCATCTCATCAAAACCTTCTACCAGCATACCCTCCCTGTCAAGATCGCAAAAACCCAGAGGCCCATGCAGGCCTGTCATCCCCTTTTCCCTTGCCCAATCCTCCACAGTTGCAAGCAAAGCCTTTGATACCTCAGGGTCATCTATAAAATCTATCCACCCAAATCGTGCATTCTTTTGCCCCCACTTCTCTATGTATTTGTAATTTATAATGCCGGCAATTCGCCCTACGACTTCACCATCCTTAAGCGCCAGCCAGTACCTGGCTTCACAGTACTCAAAAGCGGGATTTTTATCCCGGCGGAGGGTATTCATCTCATCCATTACAAGAGGCGGAACCCAGTATTTGTTCCCCGCATACAGCTTATAAGGGAAATAGACGAATTGCTTCAAATCCTTTCGTGTCTTAACTTCCTTTATCTCAACCACACTATGACCCCCTCATCATTCTTAGGTGTCCGGCTTGTAGATTCAGCAGCTTTTATCCGGATTCCACTGCTCAAGCCGCTGCATGAACATAGAGTAAAGCTCCTCTTTGCTGTACTGGAGATGGTACGCCTCAGTAAACAGATAATCCAATATCCTGCTCATGAACTCTGAACGCTGCTGTGCTGAAACTTTAAGAGTTGGTTTGCCAACAAACGCCCCGATTCCACGAGTTGTACGTATAATACCCTCTCGTTCTAGTTCCTGATATGCCCGCGCCACAGTATTGGGATTTACCCCCAGCTGACGGCTGAGCTTTCTCACAGAAGGTAACTTATCGCCGGGTGCAAGGACCTTGCTTGCAATCAGACCCTTTATTTGAATTATGATTTGCATATAAATAGGTATGGGAGCATCGGGGTCAATGACGATATTCAAGGCAGCCCTCTTCAACTTCACAGTGATTTTCCCCCTCATGTCATCGATTCTACCATCTTATAAAAATAACCATTTCAGTCTCCATAGTCTTATACAACAGCCAGCAGTACTTGATAGTGTATCGGTGAACTGGTACACTATTACACTAACACGGTATTGTAACAGTGTCAATATCTTTTATCATCGGAAATTCGACGGCATTCGATATATCAAGTGGAGCTTAAAGCCAAAAAATAAATGCCCATGCACTTCTTGCATGGGCGTATCAGAAAATCCAATTTCATACTATTTTCATACTATCTTTAAATATTCACGGTTTACTATGTAGGGACACTCCTTTCCGGTCAAAACATCGATGAGGTTTTTGACTGCCAGATTGGCCATGGCGTTTATTGCCTCCACCGTGCTTGAGCCCATATGGGGTGTTACCACAACGTTTTTAAACTCAAACAGCGGCGATTTCCCTGGAGGTTCAACCTCAAACACATCCGTGCCAAATCCCCTTAATTTGCCCGCCTTCAAAGCCTGATACACCGCCTGTTCGTCCACCAGTCCACCTCGTGCTGTATTGATCAAAATAGCACCATCCTTCATCATGGAGATGGTGTTTGAATTGATGATGTGCTTGGTCTCGTCTTTGAGTGGTAAATGCAGCGATATAAAATCGGACTTTGACAATACCTCTTCGAAGGAGGAAATTTCAACCCCGTATTGCCTACAAAAAGCCTCATCTATCGCCGGGTCATATGCTAGCACCCTCATAGAAAAACCCTTTGCTCGCCTTGCCACACCCTTACCTATGGCCCCCAAACCTATAATTCCAAGGGTCTTTCCGTACAACTCAAGGCCTGTTATGCGCGGCCAACCGCCCCTCTTTGTCTGTTCATCAGCATATGGAATCTGTCTTGCAACTGAAAGCATGAGCCCAAACGCTAAATCTGCCACCGATTCAGCATTGGCCCCAGGCGTATTCGTAACCACGATTCCCCGTTGTCCGCAGGCCTTGATATCCACCTGGTCATATCCAACTCCATACCTCGAAATCACCTTAAGGGTAGAAGGCGCCTTATCTATCACCCTAGCGGAAACATCATCCACACCCGCTATATATCCGTCAACGCCTTCAAGCAGTGGGATAAGCTCATCGGCCATCAACGGGCGGTTATAGGGGTTACAGACAATCTCGCTAGCAAACTGTTCTAGCATGTGCCATGCCTCAGGACACACTTCTCGATTAAAAGACGTCGGTGTAACCAGTATTTTCATCTAAATCAGGCACACGCCTGCTTTATCGTTTACAAGCTAAGAGTCAGCAGGCAATGTGCCTTACTCCCCCTTTCTATTTCAATATATCTTAATTCCCTTTATCGATACGCATCCCCTAAATGTTTTTAATGTCCGTCTTTAGAAATTACGCCTGGTATAGATAGCACAAATCAACCAATACCCATTCAAGCATACTTTATATATTACCGTATTTATTGAGCAACTCCTGCTTCAAATTCCACAAGGGCTTAGAGAGGTCCACGTAATAATTGTGAGGATTTTCGAACCTCAATACCTCTGGCCACAGCGTATTTACCTGTTCCTGACAGTATTTCCTTATGCTATGAATATCAGGGCTCTTATATATACACTTGCCCTTATCAAATATCTTAACGAGAAGCTTCCGTGCGAAAAAGTTTGTAACTGTTTTTCGCTTCCAGGTGTGTATTGGGTCAAAGATCTCGTACGGCTGAGTATCATCTATCACTTCGTCGTGTAGAGTAATCACGTCGGCAATGGCTTTACCGGTCTCTCTATCATACAACCTGTACACCTGCTTGAAGCCTGGATTGGTTATCTTCTCAACATTTTCGCTTATCTTTATCTTTGGTATAATTCTCCCGTTTTGCTGTACTGCTACCAGCTTATATACTCCTCCAAACACCGGGTCGCTGCTGGAGGTAATGAGTTTTTCACCCACCCCAAAGGCATCAACGGCAGCCCCTTGCTGCAGTAAATCCCTGATGATATATTCATCCAGCGAGCTTGAAGCGATGATCTTGCAATCCTTAAACCCAGCTTCGTCAAGCATCTGCCGCGCTTTTTTGGACAGATATGCGATATCACCGCTGTCTATCCGTATACCCTGAGGCCTGTAGCCTCTGGGGACTATCTCTTCCTTAAATACTTTAATAGCGTTTGGCACGCCGCTCTTCAATACGTTGTATGTGTCCACCAGCAGTACGCATTTATCGGGATATGTCCTTGCATATGCACGAAATGCCTCCACTTCCGACGGAAACATCTGCACCCAACTGTGGGCCATGGTCCCCACGGCAGGCACTCCAAAATCCCTTTCAGCTATAGTGCAGGCAGTGCCCACACATCCACCTATATAGGCGGCTCTGGCGCCCAGCACCGCCCCATCGTAGCTCTGCGCCCGACGGGAACCAAACTCCATAACCGGCCTTCCCTGCGCTGCTCGTACGATACGGTTGGCTTTGGTAGCGATTAAGCTCTGATGGTTTATCGTTAGAAGCACCATGGTTTCGACAAACTGTGCCTGGATGACCGGCCCTACAACCGTTACAATGGGCTCATTGGGGAATATGGGCGTACCCTCAGGAATTGCCCATACATCGCACTCAAACTTGAAATTTTCAAGATATTTTAAAAACTCTTCGCTGAACATCTTCTTGCTGCGGAGGTATTCTATGTCCTCAGGCGTAAAGCGCAGATTTTTTAAGTATTCAATCAGCTGTTCAACCCCCGCCATGATGGCAAAGCCGCCACCGTCGGGCACTTTCCTGAAAAACATATCAAAATATGCTATCGTGTCCTTAAGCCCATGCTCAAAATAGCCGTTGGACATGGTAAGCTCATAAAAGTCGGTGAGCATGGTGAGGTTCTTCTTTTCCTTCCAATCAATCCTAACCAACTTCTTCATCTCCTAGCGCATAGGATTTTTATATAACACCATCACAATCCCATTCGGGATTGAACATATACAATTTATCTTTCTCAGCGTATGTACGTGCATCTCCGTTTTTAACTTCGATGACCATACCCGTCCTCACGATCTTTTCGACAAATTCGTCCATCCCAAACGTCGTATTCAATATGGCCTCATAAGCTCCCTTAAGCTGCAACATGGTAAAACATTTGGGCAAAATGCTGAAAACAACAGGCGTAAGCCAAACATCTCTTCTGAGCTTCAGCAAGCCGTAAGTAATTATGACAGCGTGATCGAAGGCAATGCCCTGCGTTTCAACAAGCCTGTATTTTGTCTTGACAATGCCTTTCTCAATGCTTTTTATAACTTCCACTACGCCATACAATTCCTCTTGGCCATCGCAAAGCACAAGCCTGTATTTAACTCTCTCAGCGTAGCCGTTTTCAATGACATCTTTCTCCTTGGTCAAAACCTCAAGGCTTACTTTAAACCATCTGGCGTCGCTGGCATCATCCCCAGCTTTGACCTTCAGCTTTGAACTATCAACCAGCGCCATGTATGAAACGCTAACCACATGGGTGCGCGGGTCCCGCCCAGGCGCGCCCCAGGTATAGAGCTGTTCCATATAGATCTCATCTATACCTGTTTCCTCCTTGAGCTCACGCAGGGCCGCATCTTCCGGATCTTCATTGCGGCTGACAAATCCTCCGGGAAGAGCCCATCTGCCCATGAAAGGGTGGTCGCCCCTCTTTATCATCAGCACCTCTACATGCTTAGGAGGTACTCCGGCTACGTCAGTTTTTTCATCGTCCTGCAATGTAAAAAGCAGCATATCCACCGTCAGCGCGGGGTTGCTGGTAGCATATTTATCTGGATCATATTGCCTTAAAAATTCCTCCTCGGTCAAGCCCTGGGCATTGACCATCTTGTCCGACATAACTTCTCAGCTCCTCAGTATTTTATACAACCTAATTTATCATCTTAAGGATAGTACTCATACATTTTTTTGTCAAGTTATTGTACGCTGCTGCACCCAATAATGTTACGCTTTTCATTTGGCCTCTTTTTATGTGGTTTAATAAAGGCTCAATGAAAAAGCAGCCCATTACACACCCCAAACCGCAAGCTGATTTTTAAAGATAATTATCATGTCTTTTAAAGCATCACAAAACTCGCTTAACACCTCTTATAAAACGGTATACGCTGTCGAGCATTTCATCTCTGCTGGCTGCCTTCTCTATCAGCGATACTATGGCGCTACCTATGATTATGCCGTCACAGTAGTCCTTAAGCTGCGATGCCATGTCCGGGTTTGATATACCAAACCCTATGGCTTTGGGCATATCTGTATATCTTGACACCTCTTCCATATAGTCCTTTATGTTGGTTTGAATCTCGTCCCTTTCCCCGGTAACACCGGTTGTGGAAACGCAGTACACAAACCCGCCTGCGTTTTCAACAATCTTCGGGATTCGCTGATGGGATGTAGGCGCAACGAGTGGGATAAGGTGTATGCCGTATTGTTTTGTTATGTCAAAAACCTCTCCCCTCTCCTCCAAAGGCAGGTCAGGAATTATAATTCCATCTATGCCAACATCGTGTGCTTCTTTCACAAACCTATCTATACCGTATTTAAATACCGAGTTATAATAGACCAGGTATATCAGAGGAATCTGTGTGGCCTGCCTGACTGACCTTACCATGTTCATTATATCGGCTATTTTTATGCCATTATTGAGCGCCCTCGCCGAGGCCCTCTGAATGACCGGCCCATCAGCCAGAGGGTCGGAATAGGGTATGCCCAGCTCGATGATATCCGCCCCCGCCTTTTCCATTTCAATGATCAAGTCGGCAGTGGCACCAAGATTGGGATCCCCGGCTGTGATGTAGGTAATAAGCGCTTTGCTGCCTTTCTCCCGCAAATCATTGAACACCATATCAATCCTGTTCATAGTCAAGTCCATCATGTTCATAGTTCCACCTCCGGCAAGCTTGCAACTGTCTCAACATCTTTATCTCCCCTGCCTGATAGATTTACGATCACTATTTTATCTTTCGGTAGCTGTGGAACCAGCTTCAATGCATAGGCCACTGCATGGGCGCTTTCCAGAGCCGGAATTATCCCCTCTGTTCTGGATAGCTCCACAAAAGCCTCCACTGCTTCCCTATCTGTCACGGCGACATATTCGGCCCTCCCGATTTCCTTGTAATACGCGTGCTCTGGGCCTACCCCCGGATAGTCAAGCCCTGCCGAAATGGAATGTACGGGCATGACCTGCCCTTCGCTGTCCTGAAGGAGCAATGTCTTCATGCCGTGCAGCACGCCCACGCTCCCCTTTGCCATTGTAGCCGCGTGCTTTCCGGTCTCCAATCCCAATCCCGCGGCTTCAACGCCAATCAGCTTTACTTGCTTATCGTGATAAAAGGGATGAAATATGCCCATCGCATTGCTTCCACCCCCTACACAGGCAATGACATAATCCGGCAACCTCCCTTCCTTTTCCAATATCTGTGCCCTGGCCTCTTCCCCTATCACCTTTTGAAACTCCCTTACGATGGTTGGATAAGGATGAGGCCCCACCACCGAACCCATCACATAAAATGTGTCCTCTATTCTGGTTACCCAGTCCCTTATGGCTTCGTTGACGGCATCCTTTAAAGTGCCGGTACCCGATTCTACGCTGTGTACCTTGGCCCCAAGAAGCCGCATTCTAAACACGTTTAAAGCCTGCCTCCTTACATCTTCTTTGCCCATGAAGATCTCGCACTGCATGCCAAACATAGCAGCACCGGTGGCGGTAGCTACACCGTGCTGGCCGGCCCCAGTTTCGGCTATCACCCTCTTTTTCCCCATTCGTTTGGCCAGGAGTATCTGTCCCAAAACGTTGTTGATCTTGTGTGCCCCCGTGTGATTCAAATCCTCACGCTTTAGGTACACCTTGGCCCCGCTCAATTTCTCGGTAAGGTTTTGTGCAAAATACAGCGGAGTGGGCCGCCCCGCATATTCCCTTAGGTAATAGCGGTACTCCTGCATGAAATCCTCATCCTGTATGGCAGCGTTGAATTCCTTTTCAAGCTCGATCAACGCATTCATTACCGTTTCGGGCACATACTGACCCCCAAATATGCCAAATCTACCTGTTATGCTTTTCAAAGCTCCTCACCCTTTCTACAAATTCTTTCATCTTTTTGTAGTCCTTAAATCCGCCAGTTTCCACGCCGCTACTGACGTCCACAGCATACGGCTTTACTCTAGCTATGGCTGAACACACGTTGTGTGAATTAAGCCCTCCTGCCAAAATAAGCTTACTATTAAACGACACGCCTTCTAATAAACCCCAGTCAAACGTTTGGCCCGTTCCTCCATACCTTCCCTGCACCGCCGCATCCAACAGTATGCCATCCACCCGGTATTCGCCAGCCCGTACCAAACCATCTTCGCCTTTTACCCGTATGGCCTTCCACATCTCAACGCCGTACACGGCATATGCGGCGACCTCGTCAGGGGTTTCATCCCCGTGAAGCTGAACCACATCAAGGCCTAAAGCGCTGCAAGCCTCTTTTATAAATTCCCGGCTTTGGTTAACAAACACCCCCACTTTTCTTATGCCTTTATCCAGCCGGGCAATCAGCCTTTCGGCGTGCTGCAAATCCACCCTTCTGGGACTTTTCGCAAACACAAACCCCGCATAATCAACTTTTAACTCGTTGACGTAATCAATGTCCTGATACCTCTTAAGGCCGCATATCTTTATCTTAACCACCTTAAGGTCCACCTCCCCAAATGCCCCCTAGAGTACCTTATTCAAGAGCACCTATTTATTATTGGCCATTAAAAGCCCCTATGGTGTCTGCCACGCCGTCGACCTTAAACCTAGTCTACAGTAAACGCCCTGCATATCCGTCGCATTATAAATATTGAGCATCCTTAAAGAGGATCGTCATACAATCATCCCCTTAAACCTCCTGAGAGTCCCTACCACGTCGCTGGCCGTCATCAAGGTTTCGCCTATCAAAAAGGCATCCACCCCCATGGACTTAAGGCGCCTTATATCCTCAGCCGACTTTATGCCGCTTTCCGACACCTTCACAGTATGCCTGGGGATTATCTTTATGAGCCTTTCGGTGGTATCAAGGCTTACTTTGAAACTCTTAAGGTCCCGGTTGTTTATACCTATCACTTCTGCTCCACAATCCAGCGCAATTTCAAGTTCCCTCTTGTCGTGGACCTCCACCAGGCATTCCAGCCCCAGGGATTTTGCCAGGCTGTAAAACTCCTTCAAACGCTTCCCCAAGACAGCCACTATGAGCAGGACGGCATCGGCTCCCAGCGCCTTTGACTGATACAACTGATATGAGTCTACTATAAAATCCTTTCTAAGTACGGGACAGGAGACCGCCTGTTTGACCTGCTGCAGGAAAGCATCGCACCCCATAAAGTACTTATCCTCGGTCAAAACCGAGATAGCATCCGCCCCGCCCTCCTGATACATCCTGGCAACATCAACTGGCACTATATCCTCCCTTATAACGCCTCTGGAGGGGGATGCCCGCTTTATCTCGGCAATAATCTTTACTTCATCTTGACTCCCACAGCTGCTCTGGCGCAGCGCTTTAGCAAAATTTCTGTGTGGAGGCGCAAGTTGTATCTCCTTTTCCAGCACTTTTAACGGCTTCTTTCGCTTTTGCTCCTCCACGCACTTTTTCTTGTAAGCCACTATCTCGTCAAGAAACATGGCCCACCTCCCTGCTCACCCTTATGAATTCTTTTAATTTTTCATATGCCGCGCCTGAATCGATCAGATACGTGGCTTTTTCAAGCCCTTCCCTTATGCTCTCGGCGGCATTGCCGACATACAGCGCAGCGGCAGCATTCAACAGGACTATATCCCGTGCCGGCCCTCTTTCACCTTTTAATATCCTCATTATCAACTCAGCATTGTGTTTTGCATCACCACCTGCAATGTCTTGTAGCCTCGCATAAGGGATACCATATTCAGCTGGGTCTATCTCATAATCGATTATTTCTCCGCCCTTAATCTCGCTCACAATTGTCCTTGTGGTGGTGGTAATTTCATCAAGCCCATCCATGCCATGCACCACCAGTGCCCTTTGAGTACCCAGGTTCTTGAGCACCTCCGCCAGGCTGTGCACCAGCCGCCTGTCATACACCCCTAAGACTTGACCCTTAACGCCAGCAGGGTTGGTGAGCGGCCCCAGTATGTTAAAGATAGTTCTTACCCCCAGCTCTCTCCGTGGCCCAACTACATTCTTCATGGACACATGGTAATGGGGAGCAAACAGGAAGCCTATGTGCGTTCTTTTGATGCACTCCACTACCATCTCAGGCGACATCTCAATCTTGACGCCCAAAGCCTCAAGCACATCGGCGCTTCCGCTTTTGCTGGACACCGCCCTGTTGCCGTGCTTTGCCACCTTCACCCCGGCAGCCGCAGCGATAATTGCCACAGCCGTTGATATGTTAAAAGTTCTGCCGCCATCCCCCCCGGTGCCGCAGGTATCTATTGCATAGTCATCTAGCTCCACTCTTTTAGCCTTAAGCCTCATGGAAACGGCGCATCCGGTTATCTCGGGAATGGTCTCCCCCTTCATGCGCAGCGCCACCAGGAAAGCGCCTATCTGCGACGGCGTAGCGTTGCCATCCATTATATCGTCCATGGCCAACGCCGCCTCCTGCTGAGTCAAATGCTCGCCCGACACTATCTTTTTCAGCGCTTCACTCAACACCTATAATCCCTCCCATGAAATTCCTCAATATTTTCTTTCCATGCTCTGTTAAAATAGACTCAGGGTGGAACTGTATGCCGTATACTGGCAGGCTTCTGTGGCTCACCGCCATAATGGTGCCGTCCGGCGTACGGGCCGTAACCTCCAGCTCCGGCGGTAGGCTCTTCTCATCCAGCACCAGGGAATGATACCTGGTTGCGCGTATGGGATTTTTTACGCCGCACAGTATACCTTTCCCGTTGTGTATCACCATGGAGGTCTTACCGTGCAGTATTCTATCGGCGCGCACCACTTTGGTACCGTAAGCATATCCTATGGCCTGATGCCCCAAGCAAATGCCGAGAAGGGGAATCTGGCCATTAAGCTTTCTTATAAGCTCTACGCATATGCCGGCATCTTCAGGTCTGCCCGGCCCCGGCGACAGCACTATCCTCTTGGCCCCTGAATCTATAACCTGCTCCACCGTCACCTCGTCGTTTCTGACCACTTCTACATGGGGATAGATTTCGCCAATGTACTGGTACAAATTGTAGGTGAACGAGTCATAGTTATCGATCAAAATCACCATCTCAGAGCACCTCCTTAAGTGCCATAGCCTTGTTGAGCGTCTCCTGGTATTCAAGTTCGGGAACAGAATCGTATACAATCCCTGCACCTGCCTGGATATACGCCTTTTGACCTTTGAAAACAATTGTCCTTATGGCTATACACATATCCATATTGCCCGTATAAGCAAAGTATCCAATCGCCCCCGCATATATGCCTCGCCTTGTATTCTCCAGCTCATCGATTATCTCCATGGCCCTTATCTTGGGGGCGCCTGATACTGTGCCGGCCGGTAAGCAGGCCACCAGGGCATCAAAGCAATCCTTGTCATCCTTGAGCCGACCCGACACGGTGGAGACTATATGCATAACATGCGAATACATATCCACACCTAGAAATCTGTCAACTTTTACCGAACCAAATTCGCTCACCTTGCCGATATCGTTTCTGCCCAGGTCCACCAGCATTACGTGTTCGGCCCGCTCTTTCTCATCCGCAAGAAGTTCCTCCTTTAATCTCTCGTCTTCCTCATTTGTTCTGCCCCTTGGCCTAGTGCCAGCTATAGGGTTGGTCTTTACCGTTCGTCCCTCAACGCTCACCAGGCTTTCTGGGGATGAACCAACGATTTGGAAATCTTCAAAGTCTATATAAAACATATACGGTGAAGGATTGAGAAAGCGCAGCTTTCTATAAGCGTCAAATGGCCTGGTATGAGTGATTACAGTCAGTCTCTGGGATAGAACCACCTGAAACACATCCCCGGCGGCTATATACTCTTTTGCTCTTTGGACAATTCCGCAAAAGCTCTCCTTATCGTAATTGGAATAAATGTCCTCCAGGCCGCTTGTCATATCAAGTGGATGAATCTCTTCCATTTTGATAATTTCATCTTTCATCCAGATCAATCTATCTACAACATCGCTGTATTCTACCTCGTCCTCCGGCAATACGTTGCAGATAATGGATACAATGTGATAAAAGTGGTCGTACACTATGATATCTTTGTAGAACATCAGATAAGCCTCTGGCACCTGAATTAAATCCGGATTTTTGTCGGGGAGCTTTTCGTACTGCCTCACCACGTCATAGCCCACATACCCCACCGCGCCCCCTGCAAAAGGAGGTAGTTCCATCCCCGATGCCGTGCCGTATCGGCTTATGTGCTTTTTTACCTCGTCAAGAACTTTACCGGTGACAATCTCGGTTTTGCCATCTTTCTCTATAAATACCTGGTCTCCATAGCTGCTAATCATCATGTAAGGGTTACAGCCCAGGAAGGAGTATCTGCCCCAGTTCTTGCCGCTTTCCACGCTTTCAAGCAGAAATTTTTTCTTACCCTTTAAACTGTAAAACAAGCCAATTGGAGTAAGCTCATCGGCATTCAGTTTCAACACCATGGGTACAACGCCGCCTTTTTCCCTCAATTTTCTAAACTCCGGTTCACTAGGAAATATCATTTTTGCTCACTCCTTTCGTTATTGAGTTAAATTTTTAAATAAAATGCTGTTCAAAAGCTTATAATGTCTCCTGCGAAGCCTGTGAAAGGCTAATGATGTCTAAATGTTTTGCCAAACATCTAAATGGTGCAAACCGAAAAATATTTATTTAAAGCAGTACATAACAAAATCTTCAGCACAATAAGTGCAACCAATCTGTGTAAACAAAATCTTCAGCAAGTTGATTTTAAGCCAACTCAAAGAAATATAACGAAAAAAGGGTACCTCATCCACATGGGACGAGGTACCCCTCGCGGTGCCACCCAATTTCGGCCGGATTAGATGGCGGTTATATCAAAAAAGGCATTTCACCCTTTAGGGCGAAATGCCTGAGCACTCCGCTAGCCACCTAAACGCAGCCATCTCGTTCCAGGTACAGAAGCTTGCGCTTCGATACCCTGTCCTTTTAACGGTGGACTACCGGTTCATGCTACTTGAAGTTCGCACAACTTCTCCCGGGCCCATTCAACGGCACCCATCGGTACCGGGATCCCACCATCCCCGGCTCTCTGTGACCTGGCCATGCCGCCTACTCTTCCCGTTCATCGAATTTGGCTGTTTCTATGTTTTAATATTTTACATTAATAATATAAAGAAAGTTGATATATGTCAAGGGGTTAACAAGAGATTTCTCACAAAATTTTCTTCGCTTATGTTAGACCTTCAATTCGGCCAAGTTAACCGCTAAAACGTCTTAAACAAGATTCAGTAAAACAACTAGACCATTATTTTGTAGACACTTTAAGGGTATGAATTTCATAGGGCCGGAAATATAGCTCGACACCATTTTTTTCCATATTCAACATCTCGATCTCTTCCTCCATCATATTAACCAAGCACACAGACTTGAAAGTGAAATAAAACTTTATTTTTGTTTTGGTACCTGCGCCACTATTTTCATACAGTCTGATAATAATATCATCGCTGTCTTCAGCCTTTTTTACCGTTTCTATAATAATATTCCTGGCTTCCACCTCCATAAAAGTCTTCTCTCGTGGCATAGCTCCATTCTTACAAGCATCTAAGGGAATCACATTAAGGGGTATATTCAATTCATAGCCCTCTCTAGCAACTCCTCCCTCAACATGATCTCCAGGATGAGGATAAAGCGCATAGGTAAACTCATGTACACCGCGATCAGCCTCAGAATCGGGATAAGTAGCGCTACGCAACAGATTTAAATCAATCACATTATCTAGAACCTTGTAACCATACTTGCAGTCATTCAAGAGTGCTACACCATAGTCCTTCTGAGAAAGATCTACCCATTTATGAGCACAGATCTCATATTTAGCCATTTCCCAGCTAGTATTACGGTGTACAGGCCGTTTTATGTTTCCAAACTGTATGTCACATGTAGCCTCATTTGTATGAATATTAACGGGGAATGAAGTACGAAGCATCTTATTGGATTCATGCCAATCAACTTTGGTAATAAAATCCACTCGACGGCTTCCTAGCGTGAGAACAACTTTCTGTTCAATGGTAGATGCACCATAACGATATACCTGATTAGCCACAGCTTTTGGGCCATCAATATAAAAGCTAGCTGATTGTAGAGTAAAAAACTCACAAGGAATTTGATCATAGAATATAGGGAAATCCCAGGCATCTCCTTTATCATCATATACTGCCAGCTTATTGGCAAACGAACCAGTAGATAAGACTTCCCGATTGTATTCCTTGTCAAAAATGGACTCAATGCTTCCGTCAGCAGCAAACTTAATTCGCAGTTTGTCATTCTCCAATAAATTATCACCTGCAATCAAACCGCAAACCTGTCTCTGATGTATTGAAGCGTCAACCACGGTGTAACCCATTGGTGGAACTTTGACCTTAAGCCATTGACCTTCTACAGAGATCCACTCATCTCTCTCCCATGAGAGAGAATTTATTACAGCAACGGGGCATACCATCTCACCAACATCTAATGTATTAATCCAAGAAAGGTAAGCTTTTTGCTTTAACTCCTTTACCTCATTCATCAATATCTCATATCGAGCTAAAGATTCGTCATATACCCGCTTTATAGAAGAACCGGGTAGAATATCATGGAACTGGTATAGAAGGACTTCTTTCCAAATTCTTTCTAACTCATTTTGAGGATAGGGATATCCGCTAATAAGAAAGCTCAAAACACAGGCCCATTCCAACTCCCTGAGTTCCAACTCCATCTTCCTGTTATAGCGCTTGTTTCTGGCCTGGCTTGTATAGGTACCCTGATGCTTTTCCAGATATAGCTCTCCAACCCAGGTTTGATACTTATTTTTGTTTTTTTCTAAGCGTTGAAAGAATTTAATTGCCGGTTCTTGTACGACTGGTACCAAACCGTCCAAGTTCTTTTCACGCTTCAATCGTTCCAGGTGTTCCTCCCCCGGCCCTCCACCTCCATCACCTATTCCAAACAACATGAGGCATCGATCTGAAACCCCTTTATCGAGATATTCCTTCTCAGCTTTTATTATGGCTCTAGGTGCCGCCGAACTGTTGTATGTACCTTCAGGTGGCATGTGAACCAGTACACTGCTCCCGTCTATTCCTTCCCACAAAAATGTATGATGTGGATATTTATTATATTCATTCCATGAGAGCTTTATAGTCATAAAATATTCAATACCGCATTTCTTCATAATCTGTGGCAGTGAAGCGGTATACCCAAAAGAATCAGGCAACCAAAGAGTCTTTACATCATAATCAAATTCTTTTTTAAAAAACCGTTTACCATATAAAATCTGGCGTATGAGGGATTCTCCGCCTGTAATATTGGTATCGGCCTCTACCCACATGCCTCCCTGTGGTTCCCATCGACCTTTAAAAACATGCTCTTTGATCTTTTGGTATAAGGAAGGATAGTATTCCTTCATCCACTGGTATAACTGTGGCTGACTTGCACCAAATACATAATCTGGATAACGCTCCATAAGAGCCAATACAGTTGAAAAAGTACGTGCTCCCTTACGTATAGTTTCACGAATAGGCCATAACCAAGCTAGATCAATATGTGCATGTCCGATAGCACTTATGGTAAGTGAAGGATGTCCTCCTTCTTTACTAAGCTCTGGCGCAAGAATAGCTCTAGCTTCCTTTGCTTCTTCTTCAGTGAAATTACGTAACACCTTACAGGCTTCCATCAAAGCCCATGCAATGCTATGGTATCGAGCTTTGTCCTGTGGAATATGTTGCATAAGCTCATAAAGCACTTCAAAATCATAATAAAGCTCTCGCATTGTTTCATTGCAAACAGCTATATATGCTTCCTTTATAACGCCATCATCCTTTAAAACACCGAAGAGATCATTACACCCCGCATCAGCCCAAATATCTATGACTTCTCCTCCCTGAGCGTTTTTAAACAACGGCACTACCTTTTTCCCAGGAAATCCCAATGAATAATCAAAGGTAGAAGCTGCTGGGGTTAACCCCTGAATAGGGCACCCATTGCTATCCACAATACATGCCTCACCGCTGATATCTATAAGAAGTACCACATTGCTTCCTGCGGCGGATTCGGGCACCACACCTGTAAAATGAAACCAAGCACAATCCCAAAGATTACCCCATTTATCACCTATGGAAAGCTCTTTTTTAATACCTGTCATCCGTTGTTCAAAAGGCACAGGTTCCGGCGTCACCCAAGCGGTTATTTTTAGCTCGTCTACCACTTTGTATATAGATTTTTGGATTTTTTTAAGCACCCAGTCCAAAGAACGCTCTATGTTTTTATTGTAGAAATAAGGCAACGATTATCCCTCCGTTTGTTATTAAATGCTTATAAAAATTTCTGCTCTAAATTACAAATTCATTTTGCGCTTTTTGAATTTTCTTTGTTTTATAGCTTATAATATCATAACTTTATCATTTCTCAAATTCACACCTGAAATTTTCTCATTCACTCCTCAAATTCAACGCATATGCTGGCAACGCTATAGGGTTGTACCTCAAATGATACACATGCCCCATCTATAGAAACGCTAAGGCCGTTGTCTATCCTACACTCGTTTAAGTCCACATAATAAGTTTGTACGGGTTGTTTCCACAACCTGAGCACGACTTTAGCAGCCTTACCCTCGGTCTCATAGACCCTTACCACAACCCGTTTTGCTTTCCCCTGTTCCTCGGCCATCTTAACAGCCGAAAGCACCACATCCCCTTTCTCAAGCCTCATAAAGCTGCCAGAAGCAGGTAACGAGCCTTTGTGTACACAAGAGGAAATAACGCTCAACGGATGATTGAAGTTATATGCCCTCTGGATAAGCTCCCTGTTGCTGTCATTATCCACCAGGCAGACGGCAAAACTAAACTTGTGTATACCAAACTCGGGATAGGGATCCGGGTCATAAGAGCTACGTATCAAGGTTATGGACATGGAGTTGTTCACACATCTGAACCCGTATTTGCTATCCGTGACGAGCATTACGGATTTCCCGCCCGGCTGCTTTCTCACTCCCAAGGCCCAGCTGTTGGCCGGAACGTCCCTATCCATCCCCTCCCGCTCTATGGTGCCAAAGGGAATATCGTACTTATAGCACGAACACTCATACCCGAGAGGCATGTAGAAGCTGAGCTGGGGCACGCTTATGCCTGGTTTGCCCACCTCGTGCCAGTCGCACTGCACATCATAGCGCAGCACAGGGCTGTTATAATCCAGTGAAACAGTTACCTTCAAGCTGGAATCCCTGAAAGAGCACTCATAAGCAATGGACTGTCTGATATTGCCTGCTCCATAAGTCACCTTCTTAATCTTAACGTCGCGGGTCAAGTCAATCACGTTCATGTGGCGACCCACAACCCATGCTGTCCCACCTTTACTGTGGTCTTCTTCGATCAACCTGAAGATGCCAGCAGGTGACCCCTTTATAAACTCCTCTCCCGTGGCCTTATCTATCAACGATACGATGGACGCATCACGGCTGCTGAACACAGCCCTTATATGATCGTTTTCAAGGACAAACTGGTCTATACCCTCTACCCGCGGATCCCTGGGGAAGGGCAATGCCGCCTCAACCTCGTCATCTTCCGTCAGGATGTAAGTGTTATACCCGCAAGCAGGAACTCTTGCCTTGATAAGCACACTCATGTAGTGATGTCCCCAGTAAGAGTTAAAACCTTTGTCAAGTACCTGATGCTCAACCTTGTTACCTTGAGCATCCCTGAAAACCATCCTGTCAACATCGCCCAACCAGTCCCAAACCACTATCTCAGCCGCTTCATCTCTTTCCACCGGCGCAGGATTGAAGACGTGGAATATGCGTGTCTTTCCCCTGCCCCTCTCAGATTGAGTTACCTTAAACTGCGCTGCGCCAAATCCCGCTCCAGCCCCCTCAGATACGCTATCCTTATCGTCTTCTTCTGATACGATAAACTTCGACGTATCTATCTGTGCAGCAATGGCTTGAAGCGATAGGCTCCTCCTGCTGTTGGCTATGGCCATGGTGTTCTGGAAAAGCCCCATGGCATATTCCCTGGTATCTATTGTCCCCGAACCCGGGATGATGTCGTGGAACTGGTTGAAAAGCACATTCCGCCACGCGCTTTCAAAAGCCCCGCCGTCGTACCTGTATCCAGCGCAAAAGCTTGAGAACGCGTTGAACATCTCGGCCTCATTTAGCGCTGCCTCGCTGATACGGTTGGCCATCTTAATCCTGGATTGGCTGGTGTAGCAGCCTGTAAATATGAAATTGCGCTCACCCTTCACTTCAGGCAGCTCATCGGCGATACTCTCCACCAACCTGTAAAAGTCGGCAAAGGTGCCAAACCGGATCTGCGGAAATACCGGCCAGGTATTCATGTCTATTATCCTCTCTAAATCCCTGCGGGTTGGCCCGCCACCGTGATCACCAACCCCGTACACCTTCAGCATTGTATCCAGATTATGCTGAGTACAGAATTTGGGTACGTATAACGCCATGTCAGGGCGAATCTCCGCATTGTACCAGAATGGTTCACGGTACGCTATTATATATTTACCCGACGGCGCCACCCATTTATAGAGGTAAGGTCCTTCATAACCCCTGCAGTGATAGTAATACTTCACTCCACCGCTGCGCAGGATTTCAGGCACATTCTGACTGTGACCAAAGGTATCGGGCTCAAAATCAAGGTTCAAAATCTCAGGGTCGATATCCAAAAGCCTGGACAAATACCTCTTGGTATATAAAATGTGCCTGGCCATGCTCTCGCCGTTTGGCATATTCTTGTCAGCCTCAACCCAGGTAGAAGCCGTGACTTCCCAGCGCCCTTCCTTCACCCTGCTTTTTACTTCTCCCAGCATCTCGGGTGCGTAGTCCTCCAGTATTTTATACACAGATGCCTGTGACTGCGAAAAGGTAAAGTCAGGATACTCCTTCATCAGGTTGAGCACGGTCCTGAAGGTATCAAGGGTAACCATCACCGTTTCGTCCCAGCGCCACATCCAGTTCATATCGATATGAGCGTGAGCAGCGCAGATTATCTTAAATCTCTTAGCCTCCTGTGAAAGCTCTGCCATCATCTCCTCTGCCTTTTGACATGTGGACCTTGTGATGACGCCTTCTTTGCTGAACTCCCCGTACACAAAATCGATAGCTTTTGAAAACGTGCCATCAAACTGATGGTCCTTAACCTCCGATAACTTGAGCCCATACTCGAGCTGGGATAAAATCCTGCTTCCCCAGTAGCCAAGGTCTTTGTTTTTACGCATCTCCCTTAATTTCTTTAGATATTGTTCCATTTTTATTGCTCCTTTCTTTTAAAGTAAAATTTAATCTCTTTACATAGATTTTGTATAAGCAAAATGTTACGTAGATACTCAAGAGTTAATCTTAATAGTCCTACTCATAAAAATTAAATACTTTCCCTAAAATAAACATGTTTATTACGCTTTCATACCAGTTATTATAACACCCTCTATAAATCGCTTCTGACCTAAAAAGAAGAATATTATTACGGGTATAACCATAATAGTAGTTGCCGCCATTAACATACCAAACTCTGTTTGAGAAGCACTAGTCTGCTGTTGGAACATTCGCAAACCTAACGATAAGGTATATTTACTTTGATCATTTATATAAATTAATGGCCCCATAAAGTCATTCCATGCTCCCATAAATTGAAATATGGCTACAGTTGTAAGTACTGGATTAATAAGTGGTAGCATTATTTTCCAATAAATTTTAAAGTGACTTGCACCATCAATAACTGCGCTTTCTTCTAGTTCTTTAGGTATTGTCATTAGAAACTGTCTTATTAAGAAAATATTGAATGCACCACCACCAAACCAAGCAGGTACCCACAATGGATAGAACGTATCAACCCATCCCCACTTGTTAAACAATATATATAATGGTATCATAGTAACTTGACCAGGTAACATCATAGTCCCAAGTAGTATCATAAATAAAAAGTTTCTTCCCGGCCATCTAAGCCTTGCAAAAGCATAGGCCACTAATGGAGCTGATATAAGTACCCCTGCCATACTTAGTACTACTACTAACACTGTGTTTTTTAAAAACATTAAAAATGGAAAGTGTCTCCACATTCTAGTATAATTTTCCCACATAATTGGTCTCGGTATTAATTCAGGAGGTACTTTAAATATCTGTGTATCTGGTTTAAGTGATGTTGACACCAACCATAATAATGGAAATACAAATATTATTGCCCCTGCTATCAAAACTAAATGTGCAAACATTTTAGAAAAAAATTTTCGTCTAGCTCTACGTACCTGCCATCCAGAACCAATTATAAAATCCAACGCATTAAATTTTCGTGTAACTGTACTCATCACGTATCTCTCCCCTCTTCAAGCCTAACGGAAAATACCTTATAATTAAGCTTGGTCATAAAACACCCAATACTTTGAAATAACAAAGTTTAACCATGTTAAAAACATTATTATTACAAAAAGCACCCACGCCATTGCTGAAGCATATCCCATCTTCCAAAATTGAAATGCATTTCTGTACAAATAAAGTACATAAAACAATGTTGATTCATTAGGCCCTCCACCTGTCATTACAAAGGCTTGAGTAAATACTTGAAAAGAACCAATTAAACCCATGATAAGTTGAAAGAACAATGTAGGGCTGAGCATAGGTAATGTAACATGTATAAATTTTCTCCATACGCTAGCACCATCTAGTTCTGCAGCCTCATAATAAGTTCTTGGTATATTTTTTAATCCTGCTAAGTATATTATCATTCCACCACCAGCACCCCATAACGACATTATTATTAACGATGGTTTAGCCCATTTCGGATCTGATAACCATGCAGGTGGTGTTAACCCCAATAATCTAACAGTATGAGTAAGAATACCGAAATTAGGATTAAATATCCACGACCACAATACGGAACTAGCTACCAGCGGAACTATTGACGGCATATAATATAAAGTTCTATATACAGCTATACCTTTTATATCCATACTAAGTAACAACGCTATTGACAAACCTATTATCATATTTAATGGTACACTAAAAATAACATAATAACATGTATTACCTAACGATAACCAAAATGTTCGATCGTTAATTAAATCAATGTAATTTTTAATTCCTATCCATCTTGGAGTTTCTAATATGTTATAATCCATAAAACTATATATTATAGATGCAACTATTGGATACGCAGTAAACAATACAAATCCAATTATCCATGGAGAAGCAAAAATGTAGCCTGTTATAGCTTCTCTCCGTGCCATTCGATTACTTATTAATCTCATCATATAATCACTCCCATTAATAAAAAATGATAAGGAAATGTGATAAGGGAAAATTCTCCCTTATCACATTATGATAGTATTTTAGTAAAAACATTTTACATATAGGAGTATATATTTTAAGCAAAAAATTTCTTAATTAGACGGCTTATAATTAGCCCAGAACTTATCCAGCTCTTCCTGAACCACTTTATTGGCTGCATCTAAAGCCTCTTGTGGCGTCAGTTCATGATATATAGCTTTGTCTAAAGCTTTGCCAAGTTCAACCCACATTACTTCACCTACTGGCGACACAGGTCTATGCAAAGCTACTTTCATAGCATCCATTCCTACATATATAGCTTTTTTTATTGTCTCATTATCCATAGGATCAACATAAGTTTCTAGCAACTCTTTATTTGTAGGTTCATAGGCAGCAGGGAAAGGTGCAAAATATTTATTACCTAACTCCTCTTGATTATACTTAGCTGCGGCAGCTTGTTGTACCTTTATACCCTCAGTAGTTAACCATTTTATAACCTCAAAAGCTTCCTTAGGATGTTTGGCCTTTTTAGGAATAGCCCAAGACCAGCCACCACTCCACGTGATTTTATTCTCACCAGTAGGTGTGGGCGGCAGTGCTGCACCAAAGTTTAAATCAGGTTTATACCTAGTATAATCTCTTATAGCATTATTAACAGTAATAAGCATAGCTACCTGCCCAGTTAAGAATGGATTATTGGCTTCACCTTGAAAGGTTGATGTATATGCATTAATTTTTTCAGCGCCACCTAACATGTCCATAAGCTCAACCACAAATTCTAAAGCCTCTACTACTTCGGGAGCATTTAGTAATGCCTTTTTACCATCTTCGCTTAAGAATTTCGCACCATTCTGGAAACCATATAAATACATAGATGTATTTCCATAAGTAGGTATGAAACCAATTTGCGTAAATTCACCTTTTTCGTTAGTTTTGGTTAACTTCTTCGTATATTCCTTTAATTCATCCCACGTATTTGGAGGTGTTTCAGGATCTAAACCTGCTTCTTTAAATAAATCCTTGTTCCAGAACAATATCCGCGTATCAGTATCCCACGGCAGAGCCCATATTTTACCATCAAATGTTATTTCCTTAACAGTATATTCGGCATATTGACTAATATCTAATCCACTAGCTTCTATATATTCATCTAAAGGCGTTAGAGCTCCTCTAGCTGCAAACTGAGCTGCAGTAAACCTGTCTAACCATGTAATATCTGGTGGGTTGCCAGCTGCTATAGCTGCCAATAGTTTCGAAACATCTTGTGTAGCATAACCACCAGTACCAGGCGTAGTCTGAGGTACTATTTCAATACTATCATGACTCTTATTAAATTCGTCTATCATTTCCTTATTACCGCTACCAGGAGCTAACGGATTAAGTCCCCATACTATAACTTGCACTTTTTTACCATTCCCACTAGAAGCTTTTTGCCCTGGCGAAGATGAAGCATCTGATGAAGATGAAGTATTAGAGCTGCTACAGGAGATAAAAGAAATACTCAACATTAACACCAACAATAATACTAATGCTTTTTTCATAAGAATACCCCTCCTATTCTTTAAATCATTAAATTGTGGTAAAACCCCAAAATTCCCCATTTTTAGGGTTTTACTTTATATATCAAGCAGGATTTCCCTTTGATTTTTTGTTTAAATGATATTGGTTACGTTCAATTGAAAACCATAATGGTATATAGGAGTAAGTATAAGTAGGAAACCCTGCATGATACCTCATCCAATTTTATCTACAATTTGCATAAATTATCGATGATTTAAAACCCTATTTTTATATACCATAACGAGAATAACGAAGCATTTTCTTCTAAAAATAAGTTTCGATCTATTCGCCACTAAATTGTCCAAACACTTAAAAAAGAAGCGGCCCTTAACCTTTTCCATCACACCTAACCTACGAAATGCCTTACGAAATACTCCTATACTAGATCAATAAAATGCGTCCATATAATTGGGGTACCATTTTTAAGTTATATCAATGTCTAATAAGAAACATTACATAACACTTTTAATATACCATTCCATTTCATTGATTATGTTTATAATATATCATAGCTTTGCCAATTTGTCAAGATGTATTTAATTTGATTTTTTTGATATATTTTGTCGGTCTGTTGTAAAATTAAATGCAACACCCCCAAAAATTATAGAACCATAGTGAGAAATCCTGTATGATATAGATATCCAAAATCACTAACCATACAAGGAAGTCTCACTATGGCTTAAACAAGTGTACCACTAAAAGCCGATCTTTTAAACACTTAAATGCTCACGGGGAAGTAAACATAATAATTCTGTATAGTTAAAGCCTTTTGGCCAGGAATGCCAATAGATCTAGACATAGTTATATCATTCAGGCACGTTGTCGATGTCGGGGTAGTATTTTCTCGCTTACGCTCGAAAATCTCCACCCTTTCCTTGATAACGTAGGGTTTTGCAATTTGTATAAAAGTAAAAATTAAAAAGTGTTGCATTTAAAATTGCAATTTACATTAATTATTCATTTTACAGTATTGCATGGTCCTGTAGATTCTTTAATAACCAACTTAACGGGTACAACCCTTTTGATCTGCTCTCTTTTTCCATTCTCAAGCATTTCAATAATAATATCTGCTGCTGCTTTACCAATTTCATAAAAATTCTGTTCTACAGTTGTCAACATAATACCTACCTGCTCCAATACATCTAGATTATCAAATCCAATTAAAGATACTTCTTTAGGTATCTTAACCCCCATGTCAATCAAAATCTTTTGTATAGAAACGGCTATATAGTCATTTTCTGCAATTATAGCAGTCACTCCCTTTTTTAACAACCTCTCCAATTTAGCTTTTAAAAAATTTGTTTTTTCCATCTCATCTTTAAAATGCTTGACTTGGTCAGCTAATCCTAATACTACGAATTCTCTCTCTATCTTAAGATTATGCTCCTGTAAAGCTGAACAGTAACCAAAAAAACGTTGTCTAACTGTACTGATAGATTCAATAGTAGAACTCGCAATATAAGCAATATTCTTGTGCCCTAACTCAACCAAATGTGAAACAGATTGATATGCTCCGTTAAAGTTATCACATATAACATAGCTTATCGGAAGAGATTCAAAATGTTTATCTATTGTTACTATAGGATAGCCAGTAATGTGCATAATATACAAGAGATCAAAATGTGCTCTTGATATGGGGTAAAAAATTATACCACTTATACCATCTTTAGGAATATTCATCAACATCTCTCTCTCTTGCGTTTCATTTTCCGTAATATGAAGGGCAAGATAATAGCCTTTTTGATTAATTACATCGGTTGCACCTTTCACATAATCCATATTTCTTCCACGCATAGTTGTTGCAGGAATAATCATAGATATAACATTTTTTCTATTAGATTCATTAATTTTGCGTTGATGTAAATCAGAAACAAAACTGCCCTGTCCCCTTTTTCTATATATAAATCCTTCCCTCTCAAGCTCCTCCAAAGCTCTTTTTGTTGTAATTCTGCTTACTCCAAACATCTCTGCCATTTCAATCTCAGTAGGAAGTTGGTCATTTGGTAACAACTCTTTGTTGTTAATTTTTTGCTTATAGTATTCAAATATTTGCATGTATAAAGGCTTTTTCTCTTCATTAAACAAATGGATATCCTCCTTCTCTAAAGTATACAATGTATATAAGTGACAAAATTATTTGATATATCATGTCATCTTTATTTTATATCTGAAATATACCATTTATTATTACTATTGTCAATACATTTCCTGTCTCCCACCTCCGAAGAGGTGTAAAGATATTCACGAAAGCGAACAGACGTTTCAAAATGCCGAAAAAGAATAGAGGCTATCTCTATCTTTTTTGTATAAAATTAAGAAGTCTAAAAACTACCTTTTAAAAACCTTAAAGATGTGAGAGTGACCTTATACGTATTCTATCATTATAATAATCCCAGCAAAATATACCATAAAAAAGCAAAAAACTAATGAGAGAAATTTCCGAATTAACTTAGTAAATAACAAAAATATCTCAAAACCTGCTAAAACATCATAAATCTCAAAGGACTTAAAAACTGTCCTCGAAAATTTTGTTTAGCCTTATTCACCCCAGTATCAGATCACCAAAAAACTCAGGCCTGTGGAAATCAGGATGGGGAGTATCAATTCTATTCCAGCAACCCCAATGTGGATATTTTGTTTTATCTCCACATTTATAAAAATTGGCCTTTATCCTCTTACCACAACGAAAATCCTGCCCTCCATAATATTTCTCTATAAAATAAAAGGGAATTGAAATATTCGACTGTCCACAGTGGGCCCTTGTAGCTCTGAACTGAACCCTTGGTTACTGAAGTAGTGATATCAAATATTTCAGGGCTAGCGTCGTTAATAAGCACGCGGCTGTAGCGATCTGCACCTATCCCCAATAAAAAAGCGCCAATGGGATTTATCTCAAAGTTTATGTACCTATCATCATGTTCAGGGTCTGGATTGAAAAAGAATTCAACACAACTATCTGTGCACACAGGATCATTAATGTTTAAGCATTCAGCACGTATTTCCTGTTCGAAAGCTTTAAACAATAAGTAAAACCTTGTCTCAGAATAAAAGATACGCACTTCCGTCCTGGGCCTATAACCATTTTCATTCCAAGGAAAATTATCAATGACCAAAGGAGGTATTTCTTCTCACACTTTCGGGTCCACTTTTGAATCCTCAATATAGCGCACCTTCCAAACCCGAGCATTACTCATAGAGCTTCCCCCTTATACACTATTCTCCCTTCAACCATCGTCAAATGAACGTTTATATCATCATCGAATATGACCAGGTCAGCATCCTTGCCAACGGCGATGCTTCCTTTCCTATCATCCACCTTCATGATTCTCGCCGGCGTGGCGGTTATCATCTGAACAGCTTCCATCAAGGGCACCTGCGCCAGTTGCACCATAGTCCTGACCAATCGATCAGCAGTTGCCACGCTCCCAGCAAAGGCAGTTCGATCCGGCAGTTTTGCTACCCCCTCTTCCACAATGACCTTCTGCCCTTCTTTTAGGCTGCCCAATATATACTCTCCCTCGGGCATCCCCGCAGCCCTCATAGAATCGGTGATCAAAGCGATATTCTGCGGCCCTTTTATCTTGTATATAAGCTTGAGCAGGCTGGCAGGCAGATGTGCACCGTCTGCAATTATCTCCACAGTCATCTCATCTATTAGAAAAGCGCTCTCAATAACCCCAGCATACCGATAGGCATTAATCCTCCTCACTCCTGACATGCCAGAGTATAGATGTGTAACGTGGGTATACCCATTTTCAAATGCCTCGATCACTTCTTCGTATATCGCATTAGAGTGCCCTATGGAGGGTAAAATGTTTCTTTCCCTTAAAAATCTGCCGAACTCCAGTGCGCCTTCAAGCTCGGGAGCCGCACTCCAGCGCACCACATCGTCAGACCAACTCAAAATTTTCTCATACTCTTCTCTTTTGGGATTCCTAATATACTTTGGATCCTGAGCACCCCTTTGTTCCATTGAAAAATAAGGCCCTTCCAGATGCAGGCCTAAAAAGACAGCCCCCATCTTATTGGCAGCTTTAGCTTGTTTGTATACCTCAAACGTCTCCCTCAAATTTTCTAAGCTGCTGGTCAAAGTAGTGGGCACCATAGCGGTTGTACCATAACATGCATGCTTTCTTGCCGCTCCTAAATAAGCCTCCACGGTGCCATCCATAAAATCATATCCGCCACCACCGTGGGTGTGGATATCGATAAACCCTGGTGAAACATAATACCCCTTTGCATCTATGGCAATGCATTCTGAAACTGGGAGTCTGCCCCGGCTCACCTCCACAATTTTACCGTTTTCCACCAAAATGCTGCCGTTGTCAATTAAGCGATAAGGAGTAAGGATTTTTGCATTAAAAATCAATATCCTATCCATCATAGCCCCTCTTCCCCCATTAAAACAGTTTGATATACACCTTTAGGTCACGTTCTTATATGTTTAAACGCAGTTTTATACTTTAAATACATTTTAAGGTGTTTTAAAACAAATGCATTATTTAAATTACAAAGCGAAGCCTTCACCAGGCCTATTAACACAGAGTCTAATAACGTACCTTTATAATATACGGGACAATTTTATCGTCTGACATCTCAATAACCCCAGCCGTTGGCCCTGTACTCTCCCTGGGTAGAGAGACGCTTCCCGGGTTCATAAAGACAATGTCACCCTCCCAAAAAACCTCAGGCACATGGGTATGCCCGAAAAGCACCACATCAAAGCCATTTTTTCTTGCGAAGTCCACAAGGTAGCTTGTCCCCCATTTCACCCTATAAAGGTGCCCATGGGTTAAAAATATTCGTTTACCCTTCAGCTCAATCTCCCTTGAATAAGGAGCTTGTCCGGAAAAATCGCAATTTCCTCTGACGTATACCACCGGCACTTCTAATGACTTTTCAAGATACGCAGCATCGGAACATAAATCTCCAAGATGGATAAGCATATCCACTTCTCCTATGTTTTTTAAAGCCCTGTCAATGGCAAACCTTTTACCATGGCTGTCGCTAATTACTCCAATCCTCATACTTTAGTCCCATCCCCGTTATCGGCAATTTTAAGGCAACGATCAATTTTGTGCATTAAACTTTCCAAGACTAAAATCGCGCGACCTCCACTTCATCCGCCTTATAACCCACCATCTCCATCACTGAATGCCGTACAGCCATTTTTTAGGCTGTGTTATTCATTTTTGCTAGCATCAAGATCACAACAGTTCTGTACAATCAGCTCCTTGAGCTTTCGCAAAGCTATGCCGCGGTGGCTGATCCTGTTTTTTTCCTCGGGAGTAAGCTCCGCAAATGTCTTCCCAAGGCCGTCCACAATAAAAAGCGGGTCATAGCCAAATCCCCCGCTGCCCGAGGGCTTAAAGCCTATCCTGCCATAGCACTCTCCTGTAGCCTCAAGCATCCTCCCATCGGGATAAGCCAGCACCACTACGCAGCGGAACACCGCCTGCCTCTTTTCGTAAGGTATGCCTTCCATCATCTTGAGCAGCTTAGCGTTGTTTTGCTCATCTGTGGCGTTTTCTCCCGCAAAGCGAGCCGAATACACCCCCGGCTGACCGCCCAGCGCCATGACTTCCAGCCCAGAATCATCGGCCAAAGCAGGATATCCCGTATATTTGGCAACCTCTAGCGCTTTTTTCCTCGCATTTCCTTCAAAAGAGTCCTGGTCCTCTTCTACCTTTATGTGAATGCCGGCATCTCGCAAGGATAATAATTCAAAGGGCAGGTCGCCTAGAATCTGGCGAATTTCCTGTACCTTGCCAGAATTATTGGTTGCAATGATAATCCGCCTCATTTTCCCTGCCCCACCAAACAATTAAGTTCACCAAGAGCTTCCATCTGGTATTGAATTAGCTGGTTAATTCCCTTTTGCCCCAGCTCGAGCAAAACATTCAAATCCTGCAGCGTAAAGGGCGAACCTTCAGCCGTACCCTGTATCTCCACAAGCTCGTTTTTCTCGGTCATGACCAGATTCATGTCAACCGTTGCCACCACGTCCTCATCATAGCACAGGTCAAGCAATATCTCATCGTTTACTTTACCTATACTCACAGCGGCAGCATAACTGGTAACAGGGCTTTTTTCGATAAGCCCCTGATCCAGCAGAGACTTTATACAGTATACCAGCGCAACAAACCCACCGGTTATGGAAGACGTCCTGGTCCCACCATCGGCCTGGATGACATCGCAATCTATCCAAATTGTCCTTTCACCCAGCAATTCGGTATTGATGACCGAACGCAGTGCACGACCTATCAACCTTTGAATCTCCTGTGTACGGCCCTCAGGCCTACCCCGAGTAACCTCCCGTGCCTTTCTAACCTGTGTGGCAGCCGGGATCATGCCGTACTCGGCTGTAAGCCAACCTTTGCCTGTGCCCTTCAAAAACGGCGGCACCTTATCTTCAACGGTAGCGGTACATATCACCCGGGTATTACCCACTTCAATGAGAACAGAACCGCTGGCATTTTTTATGTAATTGGTGGTCATCTTAACTGGCCTTAACTCGTCATTCCTTCTTCCGTCTATCCTAGCCATCAAAATTCCTCCTACGTTTGTTATATGATTTCTCTAAAGGCTATAGCGCAATCCGTCACCGGGCTGCATTTTATCAATATTCGTTGGCGAAGGCAGAGACGCTTACCTCTCCTCCCTCATACTCTTTGCCCTCAACCAGTATTTTCACTTCTTCCACTCCTGGGAACTGCTTAGCCGTCATTATTATCGACTTGAGCACCAAGGGCTCGCTCTGCTGCAGCTGTGCCAGATGCCCAAACTCCTTGCTGAAGTTTATGGAGACAACGCCGTTATCTGTTTCAACCCCCAGCAATCGTGTCCCCGCGGGTATATCCATGCTTAGGCTATCATCGCTGGGCCCATTCAAAAGCTCCTGGATGGCCGTCTCAATGGATGCGCTTTCAGCCGAGGTTACCCTGGTAACCGGCACAATGTAATCGTAAGAGGCATCGGGATTTGAATGGAAAAACACGGTAACTTTTGCGCCATCGCTGCTGGCTTTGGAGCCTGCCTCAAGGTTTACGTCCTGGGGTTCAATCGGTTTGCTCACATCGGTTCCATATTTCAGCCGGTCGACAACCTTTCCTTCAAACATGAACTGAACCCTATCAATGGAATCAAACTCGGCCAGAGTCAGCGTCACTCCCTGAACCATATTGTGTTCAGCCACCGCGTTTTCACATTCCATTGCCTCTTTGCTCAAGTCGAGCTTCGCCAGCCCATCCTTTATGGACATACCCCTTATCTGGGTACCTTCAGGAAGCAATGCTTTAAGCCCCATGGCCATGAGGTCCTGCTGTATTTCAGGGCTATCTATCGTCATCTTCAACGTAGCTTTGGCTATACCCTCTTCCCAGGGTATTTTGCGCATTACCGGCACCAGATATCCCGCTTCATTCTGATAATATACGACAGTCTCACGCACATTTTCGTCCTCGGCATCTTCAGCATCTTCAGCGTCCTCGGTATCTCCCTCTGGCACAACATCCTGTGGCAGTTCCTCCTCAAATTCCTCTTTGGTCTTTATTGAGTTACAGCCCACCGTAAACAAAAGCATCAGGACAACAATAATTGCTATTAAGGCAGCGCTTTTACTGTTCAACATACTCTCCCCCCCAACCAATCTCTTGATATTAATTATATTAGGGGGGAATTTTGAGTATGTCTTTATCGTCAAATATTTTACCACATATCCATCGGGTTTTGTATTTTTTTATGGGGTTTTGTCCAAATTTTCTTTTACCTAACCGCTGCCACTTTTCAAATATTTTTGAAATCACAGACAAAAATGTAGTATAATTAATTATTATAGCCCGAAATCCAATAACTAAAAAATTGCCTATGGTAATTTATGGATGCGATAAATTGTTTTGATAATACAATAAATACAATAGGAGATAACAACAGTTTAAAATAACAATATAAACTGATATAATTTTAACTGGACGATTATAGGTATTATTGAATATACAAAAAGTTAAAGAAACATATAACGTTAGCAGTTATGAAGTTATATCCGAAATAGCGAGTGGATTAAATGAAACCAGGAGAGGTAAAAGACATGATGATAACAATACAGGCTAAGCTTACTTTCCCAAGCAAGGAAGATAAGCAAATAGTGCCAGATTTAATGAGAAGATGGTCATCCTGTATGAAGTATGCATATAACAGGCTTTTAGAAGGCTTTAGCAGAAATACAATAAAGAGAGAACTACAGGGAGTTTTTAATTTAAATTCGAGGTATGTAGATGATGCGATAATGAAGGCAACCAGCGTATTGGAGTCTTGTAAAAAAAGGGAGGAAAACCCCAGTAAAGTTATCTTTGGTGGCAGGGGCTTGTTTGAGAGGCTCAAGAAACGGCACATAAACGGTAAGGCATACGAGAAGTTAAGACAAGAGTGGCAGGAGAAAAGGAAAGGCAACCTCTACTCAAGAGGTGACAGGAGCAAGAAAGGGAATCTAAATACGAGGATTGAGATATATGAGTATACAGGTTATGGAGGTTGACCCCGCATATACATCAGTGATAGGGCTTTTAAAGTATACGCCGCAGTATATGATAAGCAAGGACGTAGCGGCGTCGTATGTGATAGCGAGGAGAGGACTTGGACTAAAAGAGCAGATCCCGGAAGGGTACATGGCAATTGTAGAGCGTTTGGATGCTGATGAATTAGAGGAGATAAAAGGGTATGTAAAGAAAACGGTTAAGAATAAACACTTAAGGAAGAAACAATTGAGAGAGATAGAGAGGGTTAAAAAGCTTATGCCAAGCCTTGGGAGTGAGCCAGGGGAGGAATCAAGGCCACTGGGTGGAACAAGTCTTGGTGCCTGTAGCGATAGCTATAAACTCTGGCGAGTTCTCAAGGTAGCGGTGGTGATGCCACTCTCTCCTGAGAGGGTATTAAGAGATGGCTCTGTCCTGAGGGGGGTATTATTCTCAGGGCAAGTGGGGAGACCCGGTTAAGGGCGTGAGTTCCTGCTTCTTGGGGCAGGGGCTATGGTTGTCCCAAATACCGCCTGCTGGGGGTGGGACAACTTGAAAGGCGGTAAGAAATACCCCAGCCGTCTAAACTTGTACAGTTTTGTACAGTTTAGATGACCAGGCATAAAATGGCTTACGATGGTGTTCTATTGAGCTGCGTTATCGAAGAACTGCGCAGTAAAATACTCAACAGGCGTATAGACAAAGTTTATCAGCCAGAAAAAGATGAGATTTACCTGCATATTCGCTCCCGGGATGAAGAGCTAAAGCTGCTGCTGTCTGCCAGCACCAATCATCCCCGCATTCACCTGGTAAAGTCTACCAAGCCCAATCCTTTAACGCCGCCTATGTTTTGCATGCTCTTGCGTAAGCACCTTACCGGCGGCAAAATTGTGGATATAGTTCAGCCTCAAATGGAGCGAATTGCCGAAATACTCATCGAAAGCACAAATGAACTGGGCGACCTGGCCATAAAGAGATTAATCATCGAAATAATGGGACGGCACAGCAACATAATACTGGTAGACGAAGACGGGAAGATAATAGACAGCATAAAGCATGTAAATGAGTCAATGAGCAGGGTTCGCCAGGTACTTCCCGGCCTTGTGTACAGTCCTCCCCCAGCCCAGGATAAAAGGAATCCCCTATCAGAAACGCCGGACTCGTTCAAGGACCTTTTAAAATCCATGTCAACAAACAAGAAGGTCGAAAATGTCCTCTTGAACAATTATATGGGAATCTCTCCTACCACAGCCTTTGAAATTGTATATCGGGCTTTGAGCGATAAAACAATGGGTATTCAGGAGCTTTCCGAACAGCAGCTGGAAGCGCTATGCCGATCGTTCATGGCTTTTTTTGATGAAGTAAAAAACAAGCAGTTCAGCCCCACCATGTTGAAGGATGAAGAGGGCTATCCCCGGGATATCTTCCCGTTTGTTTACCAGCAGTATCCTGCCTCTATGCTGGAGAGATATTCATCGGTATCTGAAATGCTGGAGGCGTTTTATTCAGAACGGGACAGGCTGGAGCGATTGCAGCAGCGTACCTCTTATCTCTCAAAGCTTCTCAAGGCCAACCTGGAGCGCTGCCAGAAAAAGCTGGCTGTGCAGATGGAAGAGCTCCAGCAGGCCAAAGAGGCCGACAAGTTCCGCCTGTGGGGTGAACTTCTTACAGCAAACGCCCATTCCATACCAAAAGGGCTGAAGGAGGTTACTCTGGTCAACTACTATGACCCAAACGGCTCCACCGTAATCATACCCCTGGATGAAAAGAAATCGCCCATACAGAATGCCCAGGAATACTTTAAAAAATATTCCAAGGCGAAAAATACCTTGGACAAGGTTTCCAAGCAAATAGAGGAGAGCAGAGAGGAAATAGATTATTTGGAGGCACTGCTCGAAAGCCTGGAAAAGTGCACCGAAGAGTCTGATGTGGAAGAAGTGTATCAGGAACTGGCCGAGCAGGGATACATCAAAAAGACGACAAAGGAGAAAAGGGAGGCTCCTGCCCCTTCAAAACCCCATCATTTTATCTCCTCGGATGGGTTTGATATCTTTGTCGGGAAAAACAACTACCAGAACGACCGTCTCACCCTCAAAACGGCCGGCGCCAATGATATCTGGCTTCATACCAAAAACATCCCGGGCTCCCATGTAATCATAAAAACAGGTGGGCGACCAGTCCCCGAAAATACGCTGGTGGAAGCCGCGTTGCTAGCGGCCTATTTCAGCAAAGGCAGGAATTCCAGCAACGTACCCGTGGACTACTGCCCGCGCAAAAACGTCAAGAAGCCCAGCGGTGCAAAGCCCGGAATGGTAATATATGAAGGATACAATACCATATACGTAACGCCATCCGAGGAAAAAATACAGAGCATCAAAAAGCTAAATTGACTTCCATGCACCAATATTTTCCACGGCATTGCCATAAATGTAAAATGTGGCGATACCCTTGTATTCGTTTACAGTTATCCCAGTGTAATTGTTTGGAGCCCCGTCTCGCTGTCCTTGTGTCAATTGTGCCCGCAGTCTCACAGCTTCACAGCTACTTGGCCCTTAGCCAGCTCCTCGGGTGCTGCATTCTTTACAGCTATTCCTGTGACTTCCCTATATTCCGGCTGCCCGGCTTTACAAGAGGCAATCCAGTCCTGCATATCGGGCACTCCTCAGGGGCATACGACTTGACATCCATGGATATTACCGAGTGAAACTTTACCCCAAAGTCAACGTTGCCCCCGCTTCTGTCCACTACAGCTCCAACCCCAACTACCTCTCCGCCGCAGTTTTTCACAACCTCCATGACTTCCTTGACCGACCCGCCGGTGGTGACGACATCCTCCACCACCAACACCCTGCTCCCCTCCGGTATTTCAAATCCCCTTCTCAAGGTCATCTTGCCATCTTCTCGCTCTGCAAATATGGTCTTTATGCCAAGGCACCTGCCCATCTCATACGAAAGGATGATGCCGCCTATAGCCGGGCCCACCACTATGTCTATGCGGTCATCCTTGAACTTATCAGCCAGCGCCCTGGTTATCTCCTCGGCGTAGCGAGGATACTGAAACACCTTGGCACACTGAAGATATTCTCCACTATGCCTCCCGGAGGTGAGAAGGAAGTGACCTTGAAGCAGCACCCCCGTCTCCCTAAATATCTGCAGTACCCTTTCCCTGTCCATAAATCTTTTCCCCTTTCGTTATCGTTTTGTCTTAAATTGTGCTTTTGGACTCAATTTTGATTTTACTACAAACTTAACTTGCTTAAATATAGCTCGATAAAGAAACGCTTATGTATGGAGTTTTTTCCACGCGGCAATTGAACATCCTGTTCAAATTCCGCTAAAAATGATGTCCTATCATTTTTAACAAAATTTTTGTCCCATCGCCAAACCCAACTTTGCCGCCAACTCCTCCGTCCGCAAAAATTATTAAACCCTAAGCCCTCCTATCAGCTCGTTTACATCTCCAATGCCGTTCTGTACCATATACTCTTCCAGCTGATTGACGATGTCGATACAGGCAGTAGGAGATATAAGGTTAGCAGTACCCACCCCAACGGCGGTGGCGCCGGCTAAAAGAAATTCCACCACATCCTCGCCAGTGGTTATTCCCCCCATGCCAATAATGGGGATGCTGACCACCTGCGCAACCTCCCACACCATCCTGAGCGCGATGGGCTTTATTGCAGGCCCCGAAAGCCCCCCTACTATGTTTGCCAGTACCGGCCGGCGCTTTTTGGCATCTATGGCCATGCCCAGCACCGTGTTGATAAGGGATATGCCGTCTCCGCCGGCCTTTTCAACAGCAATGGCAATCTCCTTTATATCGGTGACATTGGGCGTCAGCTTGACCAGAACCGGCTGCTTGGCATGCGCCTTCACGCTGCGTGTGATGTCATACACCACATCGGGATGAGTGCCGAAAGCAACGCCCCCTTGCTTGACATTTGGGCACGAGATATTGAGCTCCAGAAAATGCACCGGCACATCCCTCAACTTTTCGGCCATCCTGCAGTATTCATCGATGGTATTGCCGTTTATATTTACAATGATGCGCGTGTCGTACTTGAGCAGCTCGGGAAGCTCATGCTCGATAAAATAGTCAATGCCAGGATTTTGAAGCCCCACGCTGTTCAATATGCCAGAAGGGGTTTCGGCAATCCTGGGTGGGGGATTGCCCTTCTTTGGTAAAAGCGTCAGGCCTTTGACAGCTATGCCGCCCAGCATGTTTAAATCCACGTATTCGGCATACTCCCGACCAAATCCGAAAGTACCAGAAGCAGCAATAACGGGATTTTTAAAGGAAACGCCGCATATCTCAACATCCAATCGTGGCTTCATCCAACATCACCTCTTGGCTCCAGAACACCGGGCCGTCCTTGCACACCCTTTTATATTCGAAACCGCCATCCGGCGTACGAACAGCGCACGAGCAGACAAGGCATCCTCCTATCCCGCACCCCATTCTCTCCTCCAGCGACATCTGACAGGGTACGCTGTACTCCTTAGCCAACCGCTGGACAACCTTAAGCATAGGTGTCGGCCCACATGCAAACATAATATCAGGCAACAGCTGCTGGAGCTCTTCCTCGAGCACCTGGGTCACCAGCCCTTTCCTGCCCAGGCTGCCGTCGTCGGTGGTCACCAACACGCGATCCGAAAGCATCTCAAACTCTTCAAGCCCATACACCGCCTCGCGGCTGCGAAATCCCAGCAACGCCGTAACCACCACTCCCATCTCTTTCAACCGTCTCATCAATAGCTTAAGAGGCGCTATGCCGCATCCGCCACCCACCACAAACGCGCTTTTGATTTCCCGGGAAATGGTAAAGCCCTTGCCCAGAGGGCCAAGCACATCTATAACCTGCCCGGCATTCATCCCTGAAAGGATGCGTGTCCCCTTACCCACTACCTGATACACTATTTCCACCATTCCGGTTTGTGGATGCACATCGCATATGCTTATGGGCCGTCTGAGAAGCAGCGAGTTATCGCCCGGCACCTTTATATGCACAAACTGACCGGGATTGGCATTTAAAGCAATACCTTCAGAGAGAAATGCCATTTTATACATATGGGATGTAATCATTATATTCTCCACGACTTTACACATCTCTAAACCTTTTACCATGCTAGCGGCACAAGAGGCCCCCGGCCTTTATGAAAATCGGGAGCCTCGGCACTTACCCCCTTTCATCACTCTATATCCTCCAGAGCTATAAGCTCGATCCTGGATTCATCAATGTTCTGTTTCAAAATGCTGACAAAAGCGCGGGCCGTATCCAATGAAGTCAGGCAAGGGATGGAGTGTTCCACAGCCATCCTTCGTATCTTAAACCCATCGCGCTGTGGGATATGCCCTTTGGTGGGCGTATTGATTATAATGCTTATCTTGCCCTGCTGTATATAGTCGCTGATATTGGGATGGTCTTGGCTTACCTTATTCACAACGCTGGCCGCCACGTAATTTGAATTGAGCACATGGGCCGTACCGCTGGTAGCAAGTATGCCGAACCCCAGCCTCTCAAAGTCAGCGGCTATGGGCACAACCTCCTGTTTATCGGCGTTGGATACGGTGATCAGCACATTGCCTTCCTTTTTCAAGTTGTAACCCGCCGCCAGCAAGCCCTTGAACAGAGCCTCAGGCAATGACCTTCCTATCCCCAGCACCTCGCCGGTGGATTTCATCTCGGGCCCCAGGCTTACCTCTACCATGGGCAATTTCTCAAACGAGAACACCGGCACTTTGACGGCCACGACGTTTTTCTCGGGATACAAGCCCGTACCGTATCCTAATTCCTTCAGCTTTTGACCCATCATAGTCCTGACGGCCAACTCAACCATCGGTACCCCTGTCACCTTGCTGATATAAGGAACTGTACGGCTAGAACGTGGATTTGCTTCAATTACATACACATCTCCATTATGCTCAATGTATTGAATATTGATAAGCCCTTTAACCTGCAACGCCTTGGCCAGCCTGTAAGTGTAATCAAGTATGCGATCCACGGTAAATCGGGAAAGCCCTTTTGCTGGGTATACGGCAATGCTGTCGCCAGAATGAATACCCGCCCTCTCTATGTGCTCCATGATGCCCGGTATCAGTATGTCTTCCCCGTCACATATGGCATCCACTTCGATTTCCTTGCCCATCAAATACTTATCCACCAGAACCGGATGCTCCTGCTTGATGCGGTTTATGATCCCCATGTATTCGACTATGTTGTCACGGTTGTAGGCGATCTCCATTCCCTGGCCGCCCAGCACGTACGAAGGCCTTACCAGCACCGGGTATCCCAGCTTTTCAGCTACAGCCACCGCTTCCTCTGCAGTGAACACGGTAGTCCCCGGCGGCCTGGGAATGTTGAGCTCTTCCAGAACTGCATCAAATTCCTTCCTATCTTCGGACTTGTTTATATACTCGGGCTGGGTTCCCAGTATTGTGTATCCCGCCTCATGCACGATACGTGCCAGCTTGATGGCCGTCTGCCCACCGAACTGTACCATAACCCCGTCTGGTCTCTCCATGTCCAGAACGTTCAGTACGTCCTCAGGAGACAGGGGTTCAAAATACAGCCTATCCGAGGTATCAAAGTCGGTGCTGACTGTCTCAGGATTGTTGTTTATAATAATGGCCTGATATCCCATCTTCTTCAAAGCCCACACGCAGTGAACCGAGCAGTAGTCAAACTCGATGCCCTGTCCTATCCTTATAGGCCCGGCACCTAGCACTACAACCTTTTTGCCTTGACCTACATTAACAGTATTTTCCTGCGCGTTGTAGGTGGAATAGTAGTATGCTCCAACACCGGAGTTATCGCCGGCTCCAGTATCTATGGGCCTGTATACAGGATATATCCCCCATTCTTTTCTTTTGCTTCGCACTTCGTCGGGCTTCATACCAGTAAGCCTGCCGATGGTCGCATCAGTAAAGCCCAGTTTCTTGGCCTCAAGCAGCGTGGACCTATCCAGAGTTGCTCCCTCTTGCCTTATCCCGTCTTCAAAGCGGATAATGTTGAGAATCTTGCTCAAGAAAAACGGGT
Organism: Caldicoprobacter faecalis; assembly: GCF_900115765.1. Taxonomy (NCBI): domain Bacteria; kingdom Bacillati; phylum Bacillota; class Clostridia; order Caldicoprobacterales; family Caldicoprobacteraceae; genus Caldicoprobacter; species Caldicoprobacter faecalis. The sequence continues at coordinate 103,290 of NZ_FOXR01000002.1, forward strand.
CAATGGCGGTTTTGCTGTAAATCTCCTCAATTGATATGCCTCTTCGAAGCGCCTCTGCCACCACAAAAAGCCTCTCATCCGTCTTGTAATCCAGCTGCTTGACGATTTGGTCGTCGTCCATCTTAGCGATGTGTTCCATATATAAATAGTCCACACCCAGCTCCAGCGAACGCACAGCCTTCAAAAGCGCCTCTTCAAAACAGCCGCCAATGGCCATAACCTCGCCAGTCGCCTTCATCTTTGTACCCAGGGCTTTATCGGCCTTCACAAATTTATCGAAAGGCCAGCGCGGGATCTTGAGCACCGTGTAATCCACCACAGGCTCACGCGCAGCAAAAGGCCTGCCTGTTATGCTGTGCCTTATCTCTTCAAGCCTGTACCCCAGTGCGATTTTGGTTGCCACCCTTGCAATTGGGTAGCCCGTGGCTTTGGAAGCCAAAGCGCTTGAACGGCTTAACCTGGGGTTGACCTCTATGACGTAGTACTGCTGTCCGTCGACGCTCAATGCAAACTGGATGTTGCACCCGCCCCTGATGTTGAGTGCATTGACTATATTTATGGCAGCACGCCTCAGCATGGCATCTTGCTCTGGAGTCAGGGTCTGCGCAGGCGCTACCACTATGCTATCCCCTGTGTGGATGCCCACAGGGTCGACGTTCTCCATGCTGCACACGATAACGCAGTTGCCTTCTGCATCCCGTACCACCTCATATTCGATCTCCTTCCAGCCGGCCACCGATTTTTCTATAAGCACCTGGTGCGCCCTGCTCAATCGCAACCCTTCGGAAGCAATGCGCCTCAGTTCCTCGCTGTTGTTGGCCATGCCTCCACCCGTTCCCCCAAGGGTATAAGCGGGACGAACTATAACGGGGTAACCGATTTTTTCGGCAAACGCCAGCGCACTGTCAACATCGTGTACGGTGAGGCTTTCGATTACCGGCTCTCCAATGGACTGCATGGTCTGCTTAAACAGCTCTCTGTCCTCGCCTTTGCGGATGGACTCCACATCGGTTCCTATGATTTTCACACCGTATTCATCTAAAAATCCTGATTCGGCCAGCTCAACGGCCAAATTAAGCCCCGTCTGCCCGCCTAAAGTGGCCAGCAGGCTATCAGGCCTTTCCTTGGCAATAACCCCTTTGAGGATTTGAGGAGTTAAAGGTTCAATATACACATGATCCGCCATATGGGGATCGGTCATAATGGTGGCAGGATTGCTGTTTACCAGCACAACCTCCACATCTTCTTCCTTCAGGGCCCTGCAAGCCTGAGTCCCCGCATAGTCAAACTCCGCCGCCTGCCCGATGATTATTGGTCCTGAGCCTATTACAAGGACTTTTTTGATGTTTGGGTCTCTTGGCATAATCCATCATCTCCTTTGCCGTCTGCTATTTTTTGATTACCATGGCTTAATCCCATTATGTGATAGGGCAGCCTCTATCTCCTCCTTCATGTGGAGCACTTCTGCCCGTGCGGCATCGGCAAAGCTCTTGGGAGAAAACTTCTCCTTCCACGGGCTTCGCCGATAGGCACATATCACGCTACGCGAGGCATTGATGACAGCACCCAGTCCATTCGCATCAAAACCACCCATTACATCCTGGACGCTACCCCCCTGCGCCCCGTAACCCGGTATCAAAAAGTAGGTGTTGGGCATCTCGCCCCTCAGCTCCTCAAGCTGCCGGGGGTAAGTGGCTCCTATGACGGCACCTATATGGCTGTAGCCTTTTGTTCCCATGAGCTCTTTCCCCCATTCTACCACCTTCTCGGCCACCTTGTTATATAGCCTTTTCCCTTCAACAGGCAGGTCCTGGAACTCCCCCGACGAAGGGTTTGAAGTCTTAACCAGCACAAATATGCCCTTATTGTACTCCTTACAGGCCTGGATAAATGGCATCACGCCATCGGTGCCAAGATAGGGATTAACCGTTACGAAATCCAGGTCAAAGGCTGGCATTCTGCCATTTTTAAGCGGAGTCTCACCGAGATAAGCGCTGGCATAGGCCTCAGCAGTAGAGCCGATATCGTTTCTCTTGATATCCCCTATGACTATCAGGCCTTTTGACTTGGCGTACTGCGCTGTAAGCCTGAAGGCCTCCATCCCCGGTGGGCCGTATAGCTCATAATAGGCTACCTGTATCTTGACGGCAGGAATATGCTCATATACCGCGTCAATGATGGCCTTGTTGAATTCAAATATGGCGCTGGCGGCCACCTCAAAGGGCGATGCCCCGCTGCACCTTTCCACCACGTGGTCAGGAACATACTCAAGCCGCGTATCCAGCCCAACCACCGTGGGATTCCTCTTTTCAATAATCTGTTCTATGAGCCTATCTATCAAATGCATTCACCCCCCATCTATCTAATTTTGTTTTACCGCATCACCAGGGTGTTTTATAGACCTTTAAACGATTACTCTCTCATCCTTCATGACTATCCTGCCATCCACGATGGTGTGGATAACCTTGCCTTTCAAAGTATGGCCATGGAAAGGCGAGTTCTTGCCCTTAGAATAAAATTTTGAAACATCAACGGTGTATTCCCTATCGAGGTCAACCACTATTATGTCTGCAGGGTTTCCAACCTGTATGGTCCCCCCATCTATATTCAATATATCAGCCGGCCCTTTGCTCATCTTTTGTACCAGTTCCACCATCGAAAGGATCCCCGTCGCGACCAAATTGGTATAGGCAAGCGAAAACGCCGTCTCAAAACCCGATATGCCGCTTGCAGCCAGGCTGTACTCCACTTCTTTGTCGTCCCGGTGGTGAGGTGCATGGTCGGTGGCAATGATATCGATGGTCCCGTCCTTTAACCCCTGTTTTATGGCCTCCACATCGTCATCGGTACGGAGAGGAGGATTCACTTTAGTGTTGGCATCGTATCCATCCACCCACGCATCAGTTGCTGAGAAATAGTGAGGTGCAGTTTCACAAGTGACCTTTACACCTCTTCTCTTTGCCTGGCGGATCAGCTCCACCGAGCCTCTGGTGCTCACATGTGCGATGTGTATGGGAGCATCCAGCGTCTCAGCCAGTATGATGTCCCTTGCCACCATGACCTCTTCAGCAGCCCGGGTTATGCCTTTAAGTCCCAGCACCGTCGACATATATCCCTCGTTCATGACCCCGTCCCCCACCAGCGACAAATCTTCACAGTGCGAGATTATAAGCATACTGAGACCCTTGGCATACTGAAGGGCTAGCCTCATCAGCTGGGAGTTCATGATGGGCCTGCCGTCATCCGACAGAGCTATAGCCCCTGCCTCTTTGAGTTCCCCCATCTCTGTGAGCTCTTCGCCTTTTTGTCCTTTTGTGACGGCTGCTATGGGATAAACCTTAACCACACCTTTGGCCGTTGCCATTGACTTTATATAATTTACCATGGCCGCACTGTCTATGACTGGATTGGTATTGGGCATACACGCGACGCTGGTAAACCCTCCTGCGGCAGCGCTCCTTGTTCCCGAACTTATATCCTCCTTGTATTCAAAACCGGGCTCTCTTAAATGGCAGTGTGCATCCACCAGGCCGGGGAGTACCCACTTGCCGGTGGCATCTATGACTTCATCAGCTGTATTTTCGATACCGTTTCCTATATCGATGACCTTCCCTTTATCGATCAATATATCCGCTTTATAGGGTACAGCCGAGATCCCATCAACCACCATCCCGTTTTTAACGCACAGCATCATGATTCCTCCTCGTCAAGAGATATAGAAGCGCCATGCGGATAGCCACTCCGTTTGTTACCTGCTCATTGATGACAGACTGCGCTCCATCCACCAAATTAGAGGATATCTCCACACCCCTGTTTACCGGGCCAGGGTGCATAATCAGCGCATCCTTCTTGGCAAGCCGTATCCGTTCCTCGGTTATGCCAAACAGACGCGTGTATTCTCTAAGAGAAGGCAGCAGCCCTTTCTGCTGGCGTTCCCTTTGAAGCCGTAGTCCCATGACCACATCCGCCCCTCTTACGGCTTCCTCAACTTTGAAAAAAACCTTGGCTCCCATCTTTTCAATATCGGGAGGCATAAGAGTGGGAGGTCCAGCCACCCTCACCTCGGCCCCCATGGTAGTGAGCCCCCATATGTTGCTGCGCGCCACCCTGCTGTGCAGTATATCCCCTATTATGGCCACCTTCAAACCATCTAGGGCCCCCTTTTTTTGCTTCATGGTAAACATGTCGAGCAGCGCCTGCGTCGGATGTTCGTTAATCCCGTCACCAGCATTAATAACCGACGCCGATACATGTTTGGCCAGAAGGTGAGGCGCCCCCGACATTGGATGGCGAATAACGATGACATCAACCCCCATGCTTTGAATGGTTTTCCCCGTGTCTATCAGGCTTTCCCCCTTGGCAACGCTGCTGGACGAGACAGCAACGCTGGCTGTATGTGCCCCCAGATACTTGGCTGCAAATTCAAACGAAAACCTTGTTCTGGTGCTGTTTTCATAAAACAGCGTTACCACTGATTTGCCCTGTAGATGGGATGATTTTTTGACCTTGCTTAAGAGAATGGATTTCATTTCTTCAGCCGTCGCCAGTATTTCCTCTATCTCCTCTCTGGTCAATCCTCTAAGTCCCAGCAAGTCCTTTTGCTTTAGCGCCATTATCTCACCCACCAAAATTCAAGATTTATTTGATTTTCTGTCGCTCGTTTTTGAGCATCAAAAAATGCCTTGATAGAAGGCTATCAAGGCATATAAAACCCGGTGCAATTCCCTTGACAGCCTCACAGGACTGTATTAAAGGGAATTTTTAAGGTTCGGCTATGATCACCTTGTTCATACCATCAACTTCAGCGACATATACGTATACCTTTTCACTTTTTGATGTAGGAACGTTTTTCCCTACGTAATCCGCCCTTATGGGCAGCTCGCGATGTCCTCTGTCTATTAAAACCGCAAGCTGGATGGCCTTGGGCCTGCCTAAATCAATCAGGGCATCCATGGCTGCTCGAGCCGTCCTCCCTGTAAACAGCACATCATCGACCATTACCACGATTTTGCCATTCACATCAAACGGAATATTCGTACCGTTAATTACGGGCTGTTCGGGCTGTGAGGATAGGTCATCACGATACAGCGTTATGTCCAGTACGCCAACGGGAATTTCCTGGCCCTCGTATTGCTGTATCTTTTTGGCCAGCCTCTGAGCTAAAGGTACTCCCCTCGTCTGTATACCCACCAGCACTACATCTTTGATGCCCTTGTTACGCTCTATGATCTCATGGGCTATTCGCGTAAGAGCCCTGTTCATTGCCACCTCATCCATAATCAGCGCCTTTTGGATCATGGTCCAAGTCACCCCTCTTACAAAAAAAGACATCTCACCGATCGGTAAGACGTCCCTCTACACACCATACCAGATGCAATTTTGCGCAAACTATCCCACCACACCTTACCGACCTCACAGGATCGATTTAAAGGCCCACTCAATTTTTTATAGTATAACATAAACATCTGGAAGTTGTCCATACCCTTTTTTAATTTTTGGTATAATTTTTTCGCAGGATATCCAGCAGGTTCTCAAAATATTCGGGCAGAGGCGCTTCAAACTCCATATACTCTCCAGTGGAAGGATGGATAAGCCCCAGCTTCTTTGCATGAAGGACCTGTCCCTTTAAATTAAATTTTTGCTTTCGAGAACCATAAACGCTGTCGCCCACCACAGGATGGCCTATATACGCCATATGCACCCGTATCTGATGAGTTCTGCCGGTTTCAAGCCTGGCCTCGACAAGGGTATATTCTCCAAACCGCTCAAGTACCTTAAAATGCGTAACCGCTGGTTTTGCAGTAGGCGCATTTAGCACCGCCATTTTCTTGCGGTTGATGGGATGGCGCCCTATTGGAGCATTGATAACCCCTTTATCCCCCTTTATGTTTTTTTCCACAATACACCAGTAAACACGCTTTAAAGTTCTGTCTTTGAGTTGCTGCGCCAAACTGCGGTGAGCGGCATCATTCTTGGCAACCACCAGCAAGCCCGAGGTATCCTTGTCTAAACGGTGGACAATTCCAGGACGAATGATGCCACCTATGCCCGACAGCTCGTCGCATGAGTAGAGCAGCGCATTGACCAGTGTACCCGAATAATTCCCCGGTGCGGGGTGTACCACCATCCCCTGGGGCTTATTGACCACCACTATGTCATCATCCTCGTATACTATATCCAGCTCCATGGGCTCGGGCTGAAGGGATATCTCTTGCGGCGGAGGTATGGTCACATCTATGATGCACCCGGGCTTTACCTTGAAATTGGGCTTTACCTTTTCACCGTTTACCAGCACAAGCCCGTCTTTTATTAGCTTTTGAATGTATGAACGCGAATACTCGGATATCTTCTCGGCTAAAAAGACATCAATCCTCTTTTTGTCATCCGCTTGCTCGACTTCAAACCTCAAAGTTTCCATAAGTAAACACCTAACTGAGCTGTCTCTCTCTTGAGTCTGCCATAAACAGGATATAATAGGCAAGCAATATTGTGCCTATCACCACGAATGAATCGGCCACATTGAAGACCGGGTAGTCTATAAGTACAAAATGCAGCATGTCCACTACATATCCCAAACGCAATCTATCAATCAAGTTGCCTATGGCCCCACCCAGTATCATGGAAAGCGCAATGGTGAGTACTATGCTCTCTTGACTGCGGGTAAATAAATAATATACTATCACTGCGCTGACTACAACCGTCAATACTATAAAAAGCCATCTCTGATTTTGCAAAATGCCGAATGCGGCACCTCTGTTTTCCACATAGGTAAAATGGAAAACGTTTGGTATCAAAGGGATAGACCCCACTGGCTTAAGATAGGTCTTGGCGAGATATTTAGTAACCTGATCAAGGACCACTATGAAGGCCACGATAAATACCTGCAGCATGGTGCTCCCCTTCCATCGAGTTGTTTAAGCCGTACTACATTATAACATAAGGGGAAGCACATTTCATAGCAATTTTATAACAACTTTTTGTGAATCAGGCCCAGTTGGTGTCAATCTGTTCTTCAGCCTCTTTTTTCTGGCAGTTGATACAAAGCTTGGCAGTTGGATAGGCATCCAGGCGCTCGAAGCCTATCTCCTTGCCGCAGTATAAACATATCCCATAACTTCCCCTTTCTATCCTTTGCAGGGCATCGCGTATATCGCCAAGGTATTCTAACTGATGATTGCGCAAGGAGACGTACTTTTCCTGCTCAAAGGTTTCGGTCCCTAAATCGGCAGGATGGTTATCGTATTTGGAAAGCTCCTCTATGCTGTTACCTATGGAATCATCCACCCCAAAATTGTTTTTCTTGGACTCGTTAAGCATAGACTCAACTTTTTGCTGTTCATCCAGCAGTTTTTTCTTAAGATATTTAATCTCATAATCCTTCATGAATCTCATTTCTCCCTTCTCTTAGGTTTTTAATTGCAGGTTGACAGCGAATAGGTTTTTAATTGCAGGTTGACAGCGAACTGCTATTTGCTAGCACGAATACACCCATCAGACATATCTCCATATTTTTAAAGCTGTTCACAGGTGTTGCTTGACAATTTTAACTATTTCTGCTATAAATCCGCCTATTATGGGTAAATTCTTATTGGCCAGCCGGGTCAAGAAATACAGTGCCACGGCACCCAACAGGGTAAACCCCACAGCCATTCCAAACCCTCTTGCCAGGCCGGCTATGAAATTGGTGCGTATCATCCTCCTCGTATCGTTTAGATATTCTATATAGTCGTCAAACCTCATCTTCTCAAGGGTCCTGGCAATCTCCTCTATCTTTGAATAAGCTTGCTGCTTTGTGTCCTTCTCATTATTTGCCCGACAATCCCTTCCCATGTTGCACCATCTCCCCAAAAAACATAAAAGGGGATACTGAAAAAAGTATACCCCCTCACAGCGCTTTTTATCCCACCGTGTTAATCATCAATATACATCTTTATGAGCTTTTAAGCACTAGTTTGATCCTCGACCTCAACAGACGGCAATTCCGCTTCCTTTTCTATTATTTGGAGATACTCCTGCAAAAGCGTCTTGAATCTGGTCTTGAATATCTGCATCTGCTTTTTCGTCTCCTCGTATTCCATTTGTATTTTTACCACCTGCTCATTAGCATCCTGTATGATCTTATGCGCCTTCTGTTCAGCTTCTTTGATGATAAGCTCGGCATTTTTATGCGCCGAGGCCGTCACTTCCTCTGCAGTTTTTTGTGCAGTAACCAGCGTCTCCTTCAGGGTACTCTCCATGGATTTGTAGTACTCCAGCTGCTCTTTTAAGAGGCCTATACGCTCCTTAAGTTCAAGGTTTTCTTTATAAAGCTTTTCAAAATCCTGTACAACTTCATCCAGAAACTGATCTACTTCATCCTCGTCATAACCTCTGAAGCTTCGGGAAAACTCCTTATTGTGAATATCCATGGGCGTCAATGGCATAGCCAATATCCTCCTCTCTTAGATTGCCACAAAAACGTTAAAAAAACGCAGCCCTGTACTTCAGAAAGTTTTCCACAACCTCTATGATCTGTTGCAGAATCATTATCGCCAGATAGGCAAAAAGCGGCGAAAAATCTATAGGGAATCCCGAGGTATTCAACCTATCGGTTAGCCTGCGAAAAGGACTGACCACAGGTTCCACCACCCGCATTACAAAAGACCGAATCGGATGGGTTGGATCTATAAACCACGACATAAAGGCATTAATGACAATTAACCACGACAGTATGTTCAAGAACCACCGTATGCCCCTAAGTACATATATAATTCCCCAGTATATCAATGTCACTCCCCCTATTCTGTGCCCTCTTCCTTGATGTTTGCCAACGTATAAAAGCTCTTACCCTTCAATTCTTCCGGGATATTGCCCACTATATCGATATTGCTGGGCGCCAGCACAAAGATACCTCTAGACACCTTTTGAATGGTACCATCGAGAGCATACACCGCCCCGCTTATGAAATCCAGCACCCTCTGGGCCAGCCCTGTGTCCAGCGCCTCCAGGTTAACCACAATAGGCTTTCTGTTTTTTAGATTATTAATAATAGTCTGAGTATCCTCAAATGATGTGGGCTGATATATTACCACTTTTACATAGGACGAAGTATGTATATTGACAACTTTGCCTTTCCTTTGCCTGGACCAAAATGATGGCTCCTCCAGCTCCTGATCTTGATTTTGTTCCTCAGCTTCAGGTTCGCTGACCTCCGGATTCTCCTCTATCACGGTCTCCTCCAGTCCAATTAGATTCAGAATCTTGTTAAATATACCGCCCGCCATAAAAATTCCTCCTTTTCTAAACATATCTTTCCCCAAAGATTGCCCTGCCAATCCTCACGATATTGGCACCTTCCTCAATGGCCACCTCAAAATCATTGGTCATCCCCATCGAGAGGTATTCCATATCAATATGAGGATATCCCCTCTCCTTTATCCTGTCGAACAACTCTTTGAGCCGCGCAAAATAAGGACGTACAGCCTCAGGGTTACTCGACAACGGCGCTATGGTCATCAATCCCTTTACCCGTACATGCTTAAAGGGTTCTAACTGCTCGATAAAGCTTTCAAGCTCCTCTTCAAAGATGCCCGACTTTGTGGCTTCTTTGGATACATTGACCTGTATTAAAACGGGAATGACCCTCCCCACTGCCGCTGCACGCTTGTCCAGCTCCCTTGCCAAGGATAGGCGATCCAGCGAATGTATCAAATCTATCTTGTCTATTATATACTTCACTTTGTTTGTCTGCAACGTCCCAATCAGATGCCTCTTTACCTCAGCGGGAATGAATTCGTGCTTTTTTACAAACTCCTGTACCCTGTTCTCTCCAATATGCCGGATGCCGGCATTGATGGCTTCCATTATCCTGCTTACCTCAACAGTTTTAGTTACGGCAACAACCGTAATATCTTCGGGGGCCCTATTTGCCCTATGGGCAGCTTCGGCGATTCTCTCCAATACCCTCTTCACGTTGTATTGTACGTCCATTGCTAAATCACCTCTCAATGCGGACTTTGGCGTGAAGCTCCAACTGTTTGGATTCTCCTTTTTCGACAATTATAGCGCTCTCGCCATCAGAGGCCACCACTTCTACCGGGATAAAAGTTTCTGAATTCTCCCGAACCACCTTTATCCCCTTTTCACCCCATCGGGTAACGACGGCATCGGCAGGCACCATAAACCCCTGAAAATTCTTGCTTATCTCAACTTTTACACTTCTCTTGTTGATGAAATCTTCAACCTTTTCATTAAATTCCACTATCACAAGGATTTCACCTTTTTCTTCAACAACGCGGTACACCCTGCCTTTAATGGTTTGCACCTGGGGGCCTATAAAGCTTACATCCACCTCTTCCCCTTCTACATAGTTAATTTGTGAATTTGATATCAAGCACGCTACATACCACTTACCGGGCTGTACGATTTTAAAAAACGGCTGATCAGCTTTTGCCTCTTTCCCATCATCTTCCTGCTCCCACACATCTTTGCCATAAAAGCTCTTAAAGTCCTCGATGGTTATGTAATTTACCGCTTTTGCCCCCAGTATATCCTCCATACCATCCAAAGAAAAGCTTATGAGGCCGGATTCTGGGGCCACCAGTTCTACCTTCCATTCTTCCAGCTGCCTATTCAGTTCAGATTCTTCCTTGTAAAGCCTTTCTAAATAAGGGTCAGGTTTCATCTTCTGGTTTAGTATCTTTTGCCTACTGGCAAACAATGAACGAAGCCTCTTTTCGTAATCATCCAGGTTGTCCAGCTGCAAATCCCTTACCACAATCTGGATAGATGCGACCGTCCCGGCTATCTCCTTCTCTACTCTCTCCAAATCTTTATCGATAATCTCCTGTACTATATTTTCCTGCTGATAGCTCAATATCTTCTCCTGCACGTTGTAAAGCTGATACACCAACTCTTCCTTGTAATTAGCTTTATATAAAACGGCCACAGGAGCCTCCTTCTCCACCGGTTCACCTTCAGCTACCAAAAAAGTAACGCGCCCGTACTCAGGAGCCTCATACACGCTTTCCTGCCGGATTACCAAAGCATCGCCCCTATCTTTCAACAACATTTCTCCGTACTGCACGATACCGTAAACCGGCGACCGAGCGGAAGAGTATATAAGGTAATAACAGCCCATTATGGCCATAAACAAAAAAACAAAAAAGCGAAAACGCACTCTTCTTCTGCCAATTACAAGGTCCTTACCCATAACTCCAATCCCTTCAAAGTTATTCTACTATATTTTCTATTTCTCCGCAAAACAAAAAAATCCTCCAAAAATAAAAATATTCTGATTGCAGCGAATCAGTTTATATCCCCTTATGACTTTATGGATTTCTTTACGCTAATCCAGCTGCCATTCTTGCTGAATTTAATATCATCACATATGCTCTGCACTATTTTAAGTCCCCTCCCCCTTTCCAAAAGCAAAAAAGAATCACAGGGGAAAATACCTCTTTCTATTTCCCTGTAATTAAAACCCCCTCCCTGGTCCCTTATGCATATGGATATGGTATTATCATCCAACGCGTGGACAATCACCGTCAATACCTTGTCATCAAAACACTTATTCCCGTGGACAATACCATTGACAATAAGTTCATTGATTATGAGGCGAAATTCATAATCCTCTTCTTCCTCCAAGTGATGCCAAGATTCTATACATTCCATTATTTCCCTTACTAGCCCTCTAACCATCTGAGGATTGGCTCCTACAATTTCCTTTTTAAATAATAACATCACTGGCAACTACCTCCAAAAACTGGTGTTGCTCAAATTCGATTGACTGATTTAAATCGTTTTTCAACAAAACTTAGCTCCTTATTTATATAACTACCCTTCTTTATAACATTTAAACAAAACAATTGTAATCATTTTACATCAAAGCGATCTCTCAGATGCTGTTTTTAAACATGTATTTGAGCTTCCTGAGTATTTTTCGTTCCAGTCTGGAGACATACATCTGCGAAACGCCCATCTCTTCTGCTATATCTTTCTGGCTTCGCTGATTATAAAAGCGTTCATATATGATCTTTTTCTCCACATCGTTCAGCTTGTCCATGACGCTGTCGACAAAGTCCTTATTTTCGATGTCGATGTATCCCTTTTCCTCATGGCCTATTACTGCTGACAGGTCGGTCTCATTATCTTCATCTATATAATAATCCAGCGAAAAGGGATTAGACTTTTGGTTAGACTCCATCAGCTCTAAAACCTTTTCGGTGGTTATATCCAAATAGTCGGCCAGTTCCTCGGGTTTGGGCGAACGCCCAAGAGTAGCCGAAAGATACGCCCGGGCTTCTTCCAGCTTTTTAAGCATCTCGCTCTCTTTCCTGGGCAGCCGGATTATTCTGCTTCTGTCGCGGAAATAATTCTTTATCTCTCCAATTATGGTAGGAGTTGCAAAGCTGGAAAACTTGTAGCCCTTGTTTATATCATAACGCTCCAGAGCCTTTATCAAAGCCAGAGAAGCCACCTGGTACAAATCGTCATAGTCGATTCCCCGGTTGGCAAACTTCTTGGCTATTATTTCGGCAATATATAAATATTTCTGCACCAAAAGGTTTCTCAGCTCTATGTCCCTGGTCTTACAATACTCCTTCAGCAAAGCTTCCAAATTTTCGGCACCTGACTTTGTAGATGTCTGTACGCTCATTAAAAACTAACCCCCAAATTTTTTGTACATCTTTATACCCCTTAAAAATCCATTATCAATTGCTTTTTCCACTCCATCCATAAGGGACTCCATTATATAGAAGCTGAGCTCTGTCTGCTCATTTTTCGAAAACAGCACAGCCTCATCAACAGCTTCAGATGCAAATATATCAATCCAAATACCCTCTTCCTTGTCCACCTTGAAAGTAAGCTCCAGCCATTCAACGCCCTTGTCCTCATTCATCATAAAAGTCCCAGCCTCAGACACCGCCAGCTTTATGTCCTCAATCTCATCCACATCAAAACCAGCTCGGCTGGCCACCGCCGAAGTCGTCAACCGTATGACCAGCATATACTCAGGCTTTGCCGGCACTTTTAAATAAACGCTGTCCATGGTCATCATTCCTGCACCTCAATCAAAAATATTTTATCAAGTCCGGTGATTGTAAAAATTTTCTTGATGTAGGGCTTCAAATTCTTTATGGATATATTGCCGTTGTTGTCCTTCACTCTCTTCAAAACCCCGATCAACACGCCCAACCCAGTGCTATCGATGTACTTAAGGTCCTGGCAGTCTATAACTATGCTTGAGTTATGCTGGTCCAAAAGGCTGTGAAGGACCTCCTTCAGCTGAGGCGCACTATATACGTCCACCTCACCTGACAGGGAAACCTCCCACGTATTGGTAGAGGGATTGTAATTGTGGGTTATGTTCATGCAATCCTCCCCTTTCTTCAAAGTACAGGTATCTGCACTGTAATTATACCATATTGAAGCAATAAAATAAAAAAATTTTTTCCCTCTTGACAGAACAAATTAAATGCTGTATATTAATATTTGCCTTTGGAAAGTAACTAGAAAGAGTCGGGGTGTGGCGCAGCTTGGTAGCGCACGTGCTTTGGGAGCATGGGGCCGGGGGTTCAAATCCCTCCACCCCGACCAGAGAGTGGCCCCTTGGTCAAGTGGTTAAGACACCGCCCTTTCACGGCGGTAACAGGGGTTCGAATCCCCTAGGGGTCACCATAAATGAATGAAACAAGAGATTGATATGGGCCTTTAGCTCAGCGGTCAGAGCAGCCGGCTCATAACCGGTTGGTCCGGGGTTCGAATCCCTGAAGGCCCACCATAAATGTGGCCCGGTAGTTCAGCTGGTTAGAACGCTAGCCTGTCACGCTAGAGGTCGAGGGTTCAAGTCCCTTCCGGGTCGCCAATCAAAAGCCTCGGTAGCTCAGTTGGTAGAGCAGCGGACTGAAAATCCGCGTGTCGGTGGTTCGATTCCGCCCCGAGGCACCAAACGTGGAGGGGTGCCCGAGTGGTCAAAGGGGGCAGACTGTAAATCTGTTGGCGCAGCCTTCGGTGGTTCGAATCCATCCCCCTCCACCATTAAAATGACGTGCGAAAGTGGTGGAATTGGCAGACACGCTAGATTCAGGATCTAGTGGGGTTTACACCCGTGGGGGTTCGAGTCCCCCCTTTCGCACCAGTAAAATCAAGGATTCCGAGGATCGCATTAGATCCTCGGATTTGTTTTTGAAAACCAAAAACAAATCTTTTACAAATCCAAGAGTCAAAAACAAAAAAGATGAGCTTGCTGCCCCTCGTATTCTTAAACATACTAGTTACCTACGTTTTGTACAAACAAAACTCTAACAAATGGTTAAATAAGGAAACTTAATTGGGAGTGTAAATATTTTTGTGTATGGGAGCTTTTGGCTCCTTTCTGGCGTTGTTTATTGTGTCACTTTAACCTGGTAACAATTTCTTTCATACATTACTATTGTTACCTTTTATTTGTATTTTATGCATAAAATAGAATATTTTCGGTAATAATTTTTTATGCTGGCGTAGTATGCCCTCCTCCTTCCTTTACATAATCTCAAAAAGCTTTTCAGGAATATTTTGTAGCAAAAGCCAATATTTTACTCTCTTAATAATTTTTCAACAACAACTTATATAACATATATTCTGCTGCCGTAAATTATCAACAGCTGATTCAGTACATGGTCCCAATTATGGTATCTCTGCGTCCATTTCTGCCTCTAGCATTTCTTGAAGGATATCCTTAAAGGAGTCCTTCAAGAATTTTTTCCTTGATTATTTCTCTTACCACTTCTTTTGGTAAAACACCCATAATAAAGCGCTCCTTTCTGATTTATGTTGTTAATTTTATCCAGAAAGGAGCTTCATTATTCATCCATACACAAAATTTTGGACAGTCTCGCCTATTTCTTTCAAGTGAACAAATTAAGGAGTTGATTGATGCTTTTATTGCAAAACTTCCCGAGTATTATAAGAGGAAAATGGAGCGTAAAAAAGCGTCTTAGAGGGATATAGTCTGGCTGAATTATTGATTTTTCAAGGCTTAGAAAGCTATATTTAACTGCGAAGTTTGAGTCACTACATATAAATAGCGTCTACAAAGCAGTGTAAAAACAGCCTGTTCATCACTTTAAATGCCTCACCTACAGCAAAACCCTTTCCTTGTGCGAGCTCCCTACCCTTCATGGTAAAATAATATCGGTACAGTTGCATCAGTTCCTCATTAAACTGGCTTTTATGCTTCGCCATAGCCTCAAATTTTTTCTCTATCGTGGCAGTGATATCAACCACAGTATTCGGATTCGCGGTGAAATAGAATGCAATAACCTGTGGCTCCCACGGTTTGTTTTGTTGCCCGCGTGGATAGTTGGAGTTACCGCTCATCAGGAAAGCCTGCGCCACCGCATAACCGGTTTTGCGATGGTCTGCATGCGCCTCGTAGGGCAACCATGGATCCGGGCAGAGAATAGTGTCTGGTTTCACCTCACGAATGATTTCTACTACTGCTGGCACAATTTCCTCTATACTCTGAGGCATATTATCGGGGAATCCGAGCGAGTAAAAACCTTTTACACCCAGATAACGGCCAGCATCTTCCAATTCCTTTGCACGAATGGTCTTTGCTTCCTCTGGCGTGACATTTGGGATTCCAAGATCTCCATTGGTCACTGTGAGATAGTATACCTCCGTACCCTGCTCCGAAAGCTTTGCGATGGTTCCTCCCGCACCCACTTCATTATCGTCAGGATGTGGCTGTACACAAAGAACTCGCTTACTTGCCATCAGGTCAGGAGGAGTAAGCATTTGTTTGATCTTGTTTTCATCCATTTTGTATTCCTCCTTTAATCATACATTTTTTACAGATTGATTTTTAAAACGTACTATCAACGAACATCCATAGGATAGTGTCATCAGCACAAGAGGGAATGCCGAGACCATCATCCGGTTTGCAAGTGCAGCGTTAGGACCAGGGTTTTGCCCACTTTCAAAACCAAACCAAATGGCAAGCAATATAAACGCAAGACTTTTCATAAGACCTGAAAATCGGATGATAAAACTTACAGTTGATTGATATATACCTTCGCGGCGAAGCCCACTTTTTGCTGCATCCTCATCAATAATACGAGCAATGACCAGATCAAGTGTTGCAGTAACACCCGCGATGCCAATACCAATAAAAGCACCTGCAATTATTGATTGCATCAGAGAATTGACAAACAAAAAAGGAAGCAATGATAATCCAAGCCATAATAAAGCAATTCTCCATGTCTTTACAGAGCCTATCTTGCGAGCAAGCCAGCTCCATACTGCAACAGCAGGAATAGCAATAATAAACACTGTTCCAGTCAGAAAAGTAGCCTGGCTATCAGGAAGCTTCAGTGTGTATTTGACAAAGAATGGGATACCTGCTAATAACAATGCTGAGGTCGCCTGATAAAAAAAGTTCGCAAAACTAACAGCCCAAAAATTACTATTTGTAATAACTGCTTTGAAAGATTCCTTTAGTCCGGGAACTGTGGATTTGCTAAACTCTGGATCTTCCTTACATCCTAATACAGAAAATATAAAAATCCCCATACCCAAAAAAGCAAATAATGTTCCAGTCAGAGAATAACCAATGCTCTTCGCAAGCATTGGAGTTAGTGATACACCTATAATCAATCCCACTAACTGAAGTGCCTGCCTAATACCATTTGCAACAGTACGCTCTTTAATTTCACGAAATAACTCTGGAAATAGTGAATGGTAATTAGTGCCTGTAATGGTACCCATTGTTTCAGTCAACATAAGGAATACAGTGAAATAAATAGCAAGTTTTGTACCATTCCCAAGTGATTTTGGCGGATTGAAAAACAGGGTCATAGCAATTGCATACAAAGGAGCGCCAATCAAAAGCCATGGTCGTCGTCGACCCCATCTTGTTCGAGTACGATCGGACAGAAAACCCATCAGTGGATCATTAACAGCATCCCAGATAGAAAACAACATTGTACCAAACGCAATTAAAGATATTGATAGTCCTATTTTATCGTTATAAAAGAATGTTCCATAAGAGGTATACATCATATTGGGAATAGTAAGTCCAAGCATTCCAAGAGCATACCTCCATGGTGAAGCAAGCCGATTTAGTTTTTGATTATTAAAATCCATCACATCACTCCTTTCTTTATATTTTAAATGACATACAAGCCTGTTGTTTAAAAGTATTCATACTTTAATTTGCAGTCTTAAATAGTTTCCGTTGAAAAACATCCCCTTCAAACCCTTATCAAATCTACATTCACCCCATCCACAAGGCCATCCAAATATGGTAAGATGGCCTCGAGGTGAGATTCAGTGCTAATCCGCGACAACCGGAAATATACCTAGAACCAATTATGGATGCCATTTCTCTCCGAAGAACTTTTCCGGCTGAATCCGGAACTTGAGAAAATCGCGACTATTCTTGACAACCCCGAGACGCTAGAACCTTTCGTTGAAAGATATCATAAGGCGACGGCCGAGGCCGGCTTGAAGAATAGCGGCCGGCCCACGGTCCCCTTGCATACCTTCGCCGCCATGGTCCTCCTCAAGTTCATGTACGACCTCCCCTACCGAGAGCTCTCTCCAGGTCCGGGACCGTATCTCCTGGCGGGTTTTCTGCCATATACCCGTTACCGCCAGAGCACCCGATTACTCGACCATCTGCAAAATCGGCCACTGGTTCGGCTCGGGAACACTCGAGGAAATGAACCAAGCCATCCTGCAGCATCTTGCCGGGAAGAAGAAGTTAAAGTGTAGAAAACTCAAGGAAGGTGGACACCACGGTGACCGAGAGCAATATTACTTATTCGACGGATACCGGACTCCTCTACCAGAAGCTTGGGCGGCTGGTGGAGAAGCTCCGAGAGAAGGGTTTGTTCAAGGCACACTCCTTTGTGGACCACACCCGGAAGGCCAAGAAGCTTCTCCGGAAGGCCATGCGAAGCCTCCGGGAACGAACCGGTGAAGGCAGGGCCAAATTTCGCCGGATCTTGAGGAGGCTCGCCATCATAGAGCCGAGGACACCCTTCGCCGGCCAGGAGAGGTCTTACACTAAGCAGAAGAGTCCCTAGCCAAATGAGGCCGAACCATAAAGGAGTCTCTCCTCGACGACCTTGAAGTCTTCCACGAGACGCTGGGCCGTGTTACCCTGCAGGCTTGACAGCAGCTAGCGAGGGGAAAAGATCAAAAACTGCATGGTCAATCTCTTCGGCCGGAAAACCCGGCCCATTTCGAAAGGGAAAGCCGGCAAGCCGGTGGAGTTCGGGTACAAGACGCTTGTTGCTGCCAACGAACAAGGGCTAATCCTCCACTGGGAAGTTCACATAGCCGTTCCTGCGGTCTGCCGGGCCCAGGAGAAGGCAGGGAAAGTCTTTGCAGAGGTGACGGCCGACCACGTGGGATGTACAGTGTGGAGAACGAAGCTGCTTTGCGTGGCTCAGGCATCCGGCATGTCTGCCTACCGAAACGGGTTGGGGAAAAAAGACGAAACCCGGCGGCAATACGAACGGCAGGCGACCGGGATGGGTTGAAAGGGATGGTTTTCAAGGTTCAAGTGTCCTCATAGAAAAGAGAGCGTTTTTCAACAAAAACTATTTATATTTCTTTAACCTTTATAGTTAGTAACACCTATTACCACTCAGTCAAAAATATATCATTTTTTATTAATAATTTCAATTGTTTACATCTCCCTTCAGAAATGTCGCATCTAATTTCCAATAGAACTTTTTTCTTAATCGGCCTGTTGTTCTCATCAACAAGTATTACGGTTTTCATCCTGTCTGTGAACACTATATCAGTTACTCCACCAAAATATTCAAATCCGTGAATGAGGGAACAAATGAAAGTATGGATATTGCAGCGGTTTGTAAATTCCACGTATATAGCCCTCGAATACCCTAACACCATAACAAAGATATAAAGTTTACGCACCTGGCCAGCTTCCTTCAGCAATGTAGGTATATTCTCCCCAGTCAACCTGGGCTTGTTGGCCGGGGTTAGTTTCATAGCGGCGCACAGCAGGAACCTGTCTAGGAGGCCTAAACGGCCTTACATAATCCCTCAGGATAGTACGGCCGCCGGTGTAACCTTCCTCCTTAATCCTTTCATAAATGACCTCGCAATTAAATATTCCTGAATTTATCATCTGTTGAATAGTATCCTTGTATGGGTCAAGCTTTGACTCTCTTTTAGGATGAGGTTTTCTTTGAGGAATACCATCTGCTCTCAGGTATTTCCTTACAGTATTTCTTGAAAGGCCAGTCTCTTTAGCGATTGGACAAATGCTCTTGCCCTTAGCTTTTAATTCGTGTAACATGATAATAGATCCACTCCCTAGCATTTATTTCCCTCCGATTCTTTGTAGGATTAATCAGAGGGATAATTCGCCAGGGGGGTGGGTCAATTCCTTTTCGTTGCTCCTGGGTCAATTATACACCGACGGTGACAACTATCAAAGGTTAAGGAGATAGAGAGATGGATGAATCAATACCCCAGGAAAATACTGAATTAGGGGACACTACTAGAGGAATATTTTTTAGGAAAGCTATTGAAGATATACAAGGAAAAAGGCAGAGCGCTAGGAGAACAGTATGCCCAGGCAGACTAATACAGCAGATATTTGAAGAGAAAAATGTAATGATAGTGTATAGTTAAGGCCTTTTGGATAGATATGCCAAAAGGCCTGGAAACAATTATATCATTTGCGCACGTTGTCAAGGTCGGGTAGTATTTTCTCGCTTACGCTCGAAAATCTCCACCCTTCCCTTGACAACGTTAGGTTTTACAATTTATAGAAGTAAAAATTTGGATATCTATATCATACTTTTCCTTAAAAAAGTGTTGCATTTAATATTGCAATTTTCAAATGTTCACAGCTCATTTCTTATATGCGAAGTTTGAGACCAAAATCAAAATTTTTAGATCGATTTATATTTAAAAGCCCCACATACAGGACAATTCTGAAGAGAAAGAGGTATTTCCAGCCCACAGCTTTCCAGCAATTCCTTGTTGAACAAAATCTCCTCCGCCATTCCATCCGCCGCTATTTCACCTTCATTTAACACAATCACCCTTCTGCAGGTCTCAAACACCATATCCAAATCATGACTGGCGATTATCTTTGTGTGTTTAAAGTTTTTTAGTAAAGTTATTACCCTCCGTCTTGATTTAGGGTCAAGAGCAGATGTTGGCTCATCCATTATCAATATATCGGGTTGCATGGATAAAACGGATGCAATTGCAGCTACCCGTTTTTCTCCACCTGATAATTTAAAGGGCGCCCTATCCTTCAGGTGAGGTATCCCCACCATTTCCAACGCTTTTTCTACTCTAATCTTTACTTCGTCTTCATCAAGCCCGTAATTTCGCGGTCCAAAAGCCACATCATCATAAACAGTGGTCATAAACAGTTGATCATCAGGGTTCTGAAAAACGAACCCTAATCTCTGGCGTATAGCAGGTAACGTCTTTTTTGTCAACCTAACATCTCCAACCAGCACTTCTCCGCGGCTTGGAAACAAAATCCCCACAAGCAGCATCAATAGCGTGGACTTCCCAGCCCCATTGGCACCAATTAACCCTACAGATTCCCCGTGATAAATAGTAAAAGACACGTTTTTCACGGCCTCGTGTCCATCCGGATATGAAAAATACAAACTTCTAGCTTCAAGTTTATGATGGCTCATCTATCTACCCACTCCTGTAAGCAATGCCCCTATTAATACGGCGATATTGTAGATTCTAGCAATAATAAAGAACAGGCTCCATGCCGCAAAGTATACGAAATCCCTAAACCTTATCTTCGATATATCACCGGCATTATACTCACCCGTAAAGCCTCTTAAGCTCATTGCTTGATATATCCTCTGTGCCCTGTCAAAAGCCCTAAGCAACATCTGGCCTAAAAAAGAGCCCAAATCATTTATCTTCACTCCTTTTCGGCCTGGCGCCCGCAGGGAATACGCCTGCATCATCCTTAAAGCCTCTTCAATCAGCAACCATATATATCGGTAGGTCAATAAAAGCTGCAGGACAAGAATCCTGGGAATTTTAAGCATCCGCAGAGCAAGGGCCAATTTGTCCATCCCCGTGGTTGCTACCAATAAAATGCTGACCGTCACCGCTAAGCTGCATTTTATAAAAATGGACAAAAAAGTAAGCCATCCCCTTGAAACAACAATGTCACCAAACACCACACTATAATTGTCAAATAACGGATTTAATATTCCGATTCCTATAATCAAAGGCTCAATAAGCAATACTCTTTTCAGAATCGGAACCACTGGTATCTCGGCAAAAGAAAGAATGAATACAGGATAAAAGACAAAAGGCAAAAGAGCGCTAACCTCATGCCTTTCAAACGACACAAGCACAGCCACATAAACAATGGTGGTAAGCAGTTTTATCAGGGGATGAATGATGTGTATGAACGTCTTTTTTCTAGCCAGGTCATCCAGCAACCTTATGTTATATAGCGAATCTACAATATTCGACATACAGACCATTCCCAAAGGTAAAATATTAAACAACAGCCCTGTTAAACAACGGCTTTACCCCTCTTTTTCTTTGAGATGTTTATAATCCATCCCATAAATGCGGCCAACACAAGCGTCATAGCTCCTCCTACTATACCCGAAACGCTTGTTCCGGCATCAACTGAAGGCCAGGCTTCTTCATCCTCTACAGCCGGTTGGTTTTGAACATCATCTTGATCTGTTTTAAAGCCATAATCAGGCAAAAACGCAGTCTTGCTTTGAATCTCAGAAAATATCTTGTGAATACCATCGGGAGTTTCCAGTTCAGCTGTACCCGCTACTCTTTCAATAGACCATTCCAAACCATCAGGATTGGTGGAGGCAAACCAGGAAAGCAAACCACCTACTATAACCACCGCAACCACAAGCCCTGTCAGGACCTTCTTGATGGGCACGCCACCAAGCGATTTCCCAAAAGCTACTCTTTCTAATATTTCGGGTCTAGCTCTCCATATAAAGGTAACTATTGCTGCAGTAGCCAGCCCTTCAATGACTCCAATGGCAAGGTGTATAGGCTGCATAAGCAACAAGAATTGGCCAAAAGGCAGTTCAGTCTTCCCTGACAAGAGCGTCTGAACCACAACGCTGAAAGCCCCAAGCTGCAAGCCAACCATCGATGAAACCATAGAACCAACAAAAATACTCCTTGGATTAACGCCTTTACGCACAAGCTTTTTATAGATAAGAGGATAAGCTACAAAGCAGGTATAAAAGCCAAGATTAAAAACGTTACACCCATAAGCTAGCAATCCACCATCACCAAAGAACAGTGCCTGTATCAGCAAAATCGATGCCATTGTAAGGAATCCCGCGTAAGGCCCCAGAAGTATTGCCAGCAGCATTCCTCCGCCAAGATGTCCGCTGGAACCGGTGCCGGGTATCGAGAAATTGATCATCTGTGCCGCAAAGACAAACGCACCCATAACTCCCATCAGAGGAATTTTGCTCTCATCCATATCATTTTGAACCTTTTTAGCAGAATAAGCCGCAATTCCAGCAGTAGCTGCCAGCATGGTTCCACCAACGGCCGGTGAAATCAAGGCATCAGCCATATGCATAGCACCAACTCCTTTAAAAAAATAAAATAACCCATAAAAGGCAATACTCAACATCTCTATAACCCTTCATGGGTTTTCCCTTCATGTGCTCAATTTAAACAAAATTTTTGATATGCCTCTCTGAAACCTTCATGGTTTCAATTTTAAATAAAACTTATCATAACTTACCACATGCTGTCAAGGCTCCACTTTAACTATTTTAATCCAGATTTGATTTAGTCTTCAATTGTCCAGCGGCTTCTTGCATTATCTTCATACAGAAGGTTATATACACCCTAATCTTGATTTATGTAGGCATTCATGACTGGCCAGGCAGCATCTGCGCATAAAAACGGTGTCCACCCTCTCCAATGACAAGCTTGCGATGATTCTCTCCACCATCAGCCTTAAACATTGATTTGACAAGCTCAAACCTCTTTTGCATAGACAATTACCAAGTTTTTCTTTTATAATTCATTAACCACAATTAGCAATGTGAACTATCACCTACCTATGGAGGTGGTGGCTTCCTGTACCATCGACCAGACTTGCTACAGAAAAAACTTCTTTTTCTCGCCCTACCTTCCACTCAATATGGTAAGGTCCATGACTTTGCTTTCTATCTCCAGTAAACTGTTGTTGATCTTTCTGTACTTTTCCATATCCACGTTATCGCTGTTTAGATACTCTTCGATGAGCTTTAAGGCATTTTCAATCAGGTGCTTTATATTCACAATCTCATTCTTCAGCTTTTCTATATATACTCTTTCAACCTGTCCTGAAACCTCTAACTCTTCTCTACCCGCAACATCTATCTCTTTCACCTCGGCCTTGCCTCTTACTTCGTAGGCCGTATTGTAAGCCGGAATTAGGCATTCGATTCCTAAAATATCATTTATCTCTTTTGCAAGCCCTTCCTTGGCTTCAGACTCCCCGTGTACTAAAAACACCTTTTTGGGTTTCTCGCTAAAATTTTTGAGCCAGTTTATCAACCCTTTTTTATCGGCGTGGCTAGAAAAACCTTCCACATCATATATCTCAGCGTTTACACGAATATCCTCTCCCAGTATCTTGACCTCTTTGGCGCCATCCAAAATTCTCCTTCCAAGGGTACCCTCAGCCTGATATCCAACAAATACCACGCTGCACTCCTTTTTCCACAGATTATGTTTCAGATGGTGTTTAATTCGTCCTGCCTCACACATGCCGCTGGACGAGATGATTATCTTGGGTTCATTGGAGAAATTGAGCATTTTAGATTCCTCAACGCTTTGAATAAAATGGAGATTTTCAAAATACAGCGGATTATCTCCCTTCATCAGATAATCCCTTGCTTCCTCGTCAAACACATGGGCATTGCGAGCGAATACTTCGGTCGCCTTTATGGCAAGTGGGCTGTCTACATATACTGGTATTTTCCTCAATCTATTTTCCCTTTCCCCCGCTTCACTCAATTTTTTGTCATAATACTTGTTCAGGTGATATATTATCTCCTGGGTTCTGCCCACCGCAAAAGAGGGTATGATGACACTGCCTCCCCTCTCAGCAGTTTTCAGTATTATGTCGATCAGCTGCTGTTCCGCTTGCTCAACGTCCTTGTGTTCTCTGTCCCCATACGTTGACTCCATTATAACATAATCTGCGCTATCGATCGCTGCCGGGTCCTTCAGCAAAGGCTTTTCCTTCATGCCCAGGTCTCCTGAGTAGACAATCTTGATCACCTCATTCTCATCTTTAAACCACATCTCGATTATGGAAGAACCCAGTATATGCCCGGCATCGCTGAACCTCACTGTCAAATCGTCATCCACCTTAACGATCTGGCCATACAGTACCGGCTTAAAAAATCTCAGGCTGTCGTGTACATCGGCTTGGGTATAAAGCGGGTCAACCAGCGGCTTGCCCGAACGCTTTGCTTTCCTGTTTTTCCATTCCGCCTCGGCTTCCTGAATGTGTGCACTGTCAAGCAACATAACCTCGCACAAATCATAGGTGGGCTTTGAACAATATATGGTTCCCTTAAAGCCCTTCTTGACCAGCAAGGGAATTCTTCCGCTGTGGTCTATATGGCTGTGGCTTAAAAATAAATAGTCGATGTCAGCCGGATTGAACTCAAATTCCGCATAGTTCAGCTCCTCATCCTTCCCCTGATACAGGCCACAGTCAAGCAGTATAAGCTTATCATTAAACTCGATTACATGGCATGACCCCGTTACCCCATC
The DNA here is from genome assembly GCF_900115765.1 of Caldicoprobacter faecalis. Classification (NCBI taxonomy): domain Bacteria; kingdom Bacillati; phylum Bacillota; class Clostridia; order Caldicoprobacterales; family Caldicoprobacteraceae; genus Caldicoprobacter; species Caldicoprobacter faecalis. The sequence continues at coordinate 128,061 of NZ_FOXR01000002.1, forward strand.
TACCGCGCCTAAAAACCTTATTTTTATCATCTAATTATACAGTAACGCAGAAGACCCCTTAAAACAGAGCCTTCTGCGCCACTCCTCCTTTCTTGCAAAATTTTAGCTTGTCATAAAATCCAAAGGGCTCATTTTACAAATCTCGTCCTTCTACTGCATCTATCTCTCACAAAGTATCTTTTATATCTCTCAAAGCATCTTGAAACACTTACTTCAAAGCCAATAATACTTTACAAGCATTTACATTTCATAGCTAATCGCAGGTCCCCTACCATATTGTATATTCGATAAAAACTCGAAAATTCCTTCAAAGATGGTAAATTTTCTATAGACCGAGCAAATCGAGCAAGCGTTCCCATAAATTCATCTTGGGCTGGATATCCTGAACATCTTGCGCTTCTTTTGCCTCCTCTTCATACGCTATTTCTCTGGTTCTCATGATAAACTGGACGCTGCTGTTCTTGTTTCTTTCGTTATCCATAAAGGACCTGTAGCCGTCAGCCAGCTCCTCCATTCGCCGTTTCAATGCCTTGGCAAAGCGCATGTCGTCAATTGCTTGTATAATCCCCTCTTCCATTTCGGAAAGGCCCTGCGAATCCATCGCACTTAAGCCCTCATCCATCTTTTCCAAAACCTTGACCAAAGAATCCATTCCCGTGAACATCCTGGTTAAATTTCCGCTCAAGGCATCCAAGCCATCAGCAACGTCCCCCACTCCCTCAACATACTTTACAAGACCTTGCCTGTAAGCCGTTTGCCCTTTTTGGTATTCTTCCATTCCATCAAGGGTAGCCTTAGCACCAGATGCCAAACTGGCAATTGAATCGTTTATGGCCTGAATTCCAGGAATGAACTGGCTGTCCAACCCTTCTTTTAATTTATCTACCGCTTCTTTCACCCCATTTATTGCCCCTAAAAGCTGCGCGCCACTGTTTATAATGCTTTCTGGGCCACCCATACTCTCTATAATAAGCCTGTTTTGCTTAATGACCATCTGTCCCAGCTTATACAAATCAGAACCTTCAGGCTGTTCCTGCACCAGCTTTTGGGCTATAGTCAACATTTCCTCGTTTATATTTACAAGCTGTAACAGTCCAGGCGCCATGTTCTGTGCCCAACCATTGGCAGCATCCTGTAGCTGGCTGGCAGCCTGCGCCAGAGAATTTACAGCAGAAGACACTTCCCCCGCAGAACCGGCCAATCTATTCATCCCGGCAGCCACTTCATTTAAACCCTCGGCCAGCTTTGTCACCCCATCCTTTAACTCATTAAAGCCCTGAACGCTGACATCAAAGCCTGCTATCAACTCATCTGAGCTTTCATCTAATTCATCGCTTCCTGCAACAAGAGCAGAAATCCCTCGCTCAAGCGCCTGTTTGCCCTCAGCCATCTGCTTGCCGCCGCTCGCCAGAGGCTGCGTAGCAGCGCCAAACTGCTTCAATCCATCGCGGATCTCCCGCACGCCATCCAGCATTTTCTTCAGTTCATCTTCCATGTCGACATCCGGCACAGGCGGCACTTGCGGAATAACCGTAAACGTTAAGGGCTTAAGCTCTATGTTGCTGCCCCTCATCTCAAAGGTCACTTTGGCATCAGGGTACGGAAACGTGGCAAAGCTCAAGTTCATGGTCCTACCGGTTACAACCTTCACTGCCTCGTCGGCTTTTACATCAGAAAATATGTTGAGGTCAACGGGATAAGACACCTGTACCAGGAAAGGTACATAGTGCTCATACTCTTTAGATATGCTGCCCTTTTCATAGCTCTCATAGGTTATGGGCTGTGTCACCTTCAGCTTGTTTTTAATTCCTATCTCAATCCTCAAATTGCCGCTCTTGCCCACCAGGCTCTGTGCATCAACCTCTCTACCGTCCAAGAAATACCTTATTGATACTTCAATGGGCAGTTCCTTATCGGTTATCCCCTCATAATATATGTCGCCTTTTTTCAGCAACTGACCATCCCATACTATCTGCCCGTCCTGAACCTTCGGTTCAGCTGAAGTTTCCATGTTTCTGACCGAGCTATACTGGCCATAATCCCGTATCTGTTTTATCTCTCCTTTCCCATAAATGCGGTTGACAACCCTTTGCTCCAGCACCTTACCGTCATGGTCCAAAATCACGTAAACAGTCTCATCTTTAGAAACAAAGCCTGAACCATCATCCGCATTTTTGTCAGATGGTTGGGCCAATGCTACTTTTAAACCTCTATAAGCATAGGTCGTACCCATTGGCATCAATACGAAGCAAAGTACAACCGAAAACAGCAGTGCTCTTGATAACATCTTTTTCATGTTCATAAATACTCACCCCTTACACGTTTGTTTACATACCCTTAAAACCTATTTACTGGCTTTCCCAGCTCTTGCCCAGCTTTTTGTGGTCCAGCCGATCAGCCTGTCAAATATCAAAAATACAGAAGGCAGCCCGAGAAAGATCACCGCCATGCTTATAGCCGCACCCCTTCCAATCATCATGGTCAGCTCTCCCGTTGCCTTTATGCTGGCAATCAATGCAATGCCGAGCGTGGCAGCTATCATGGTCAGAGCGCTGGTTAATACAGAACGGCCGGTATCCTCTATCGTTTGCCTTATGGCCTCCAGCCTATCCTTTATCCTTTCACGGTTTTCCTTGTAACGGCTGGTAAACAAAATGGCATAGTCCACTGTGGCTCCCAGCTGAATGGCTCCTATAACTATCGGCGTCAAGGATGAGACGGTGATCCCCTGAAAATACGGTATGCTTAAGTTTATCCATATGGCCATTTCAATCACCAGCACGAGCAAAAACGGAAGAGAAAGCGACATATAGCTGAAACCTATGATGGCCAATATCAGGCCTATGGATATTATGGAGACCATCCTGTTATCTGCCTCCACCAGACCAGCCAGATCCCTTGTCAGTGCTGGCGACCCCGTTACATAATATTCGTCAAACACCTCTCCAGCGGCTTCCCTTATACGGTCAACCGCTTCAAACGTCCGCGGGTCATCCGCAGGAGTCAGCAGGCGCACCTCAAAATACCTGTAATTTCCTTTTACGTATCTTTCCCTTATATCGCCGGGAATAAAGTTTTCTGGTATGGTTACATCAACCTGCTGGGATAAAGCGGCTACCGAATCCACCGCATCTAGAGCCTCAATCCTGTCTATCAATTCCTTTTCCTTTATTGCTCCTTCATCGGGAATCACGACATATACAACTTCGGTATTCATAAAGCTTTCCCTAATCTTATCGGTATCTACCGCAGCCCGCGAATTCTCGGGCAAATAATGTTCTATGCTGTAGTAATACTGGAGATTTCGCTGTGCTAGAAATGAAGGCACAGCCAGGACTATTATTATGACAAGGAAAACCCATCTGAACCTAACAATCCATCGAGAAACCCGTTTAAAGGTAGGAATGATGGGTTGATGCCTGTGCCTGTCTGCATATTTGCTAAACATCAGGATCAGGCAAGGAAGAACAGTAATATTCATCAGAAGGCTGAATATTATTCCCTTGGCAAGGACAAACCCCAAGTCGCGGCCTATGCCGTTCTTCATAAACATCAGCGCCACAAACCCTGCAATGGTGGTAAGGGCACTGCCCATCACCGGCACTCCTGTCCTTGACATGGCTGCAACCATGGCATCATCTATATTGGGATGCTTTTGCCTTTCCTCTTCAAACCTATGTAGCAGGAAAATGGAATAATCCATGGACACGCCCAGCTGCATAACGGCAGCTATAGAGGCCGTTATAAAGGATATTTCGCCTTTTATAATGTTGGTACCCATATTCAGCAAAATGGCAATTCCTATTGAAACGAGAAACAGAAGCGGTTCAATGAACGAGGTCATGGAAGCCGAGAGGATGAGGTATATAGATATTACAGCAATGACCATGTAATATACCATTTCCTTTGAAGTTATGACCTTGAGGTCATTCATGATGACAGGTTCTCCGCCAAACAGCATATCCCTGTCTATGATTTTCCTTATCTCATTTATTGCCCGCATTGTGGACTCAGACCTGGCATTGTCGACAAACTGAATCTGCAAAATGGTGGATCTGCCCGAAAAGAAGTTTTCTCGGATATCAGGGTTCATAAACTCCATTGGCAAAATTATATCCTCAAAGTCGTCAACCCATATTACGTCTTTCACTCCATCTACAGCCTCAATGCGGGATTTTATATCCTTAACTTCCCACATTTCCCTGTCTTTAACCACCAGGAAAGCCTGCCCCGAAAGGTTAAAATTTTCCTCTAAAATCTCTTCTCCTTTCCGGGAGTTCAAATAATTGGGCATATACGATAATATGTCGTAATTTTCTCGCGTTAAGAATATGCCGAAAACAGACGAAATCAAGAGGGCCAAAAACAGCGCGAGTACTGCTTTTCTGTGCTTCACGACAAACCTGCTAAACGTAATCATGATAATATCTCACCTCGTCATATAGGTCGCAAAAAGTACTTGGCAAACGTCCATATTAAACATTTGTTTAATATGTATGTTTAAAACATTTGTTTAATATGTATGTTTAAATATAGCGCTTAAAAAAGCGTTTGTCAAGGCAAAAAACAGCTCTTTATTCAACAATTGCCGACAAACACGTGCTTTGCTCCCGAAAATCACACTTAATCCTGGTAGCATTGTATTCATCATGGGGTTTATATTTGGTAATCCATTCGCCCAGCAAGTACATTACACATTTGCCTAAAAATCACCCTGACTTTAAACAACGGCAAACAAATAGGATCAGGCTGTGTGGCATAAGTCTATAATATACTTTCGATCAGCAACTCAACGTACGCTTCCCTGTCCTTACTGCTTCGCATGTCTATATTAAACGTGCGCCCGGCTCCATAATAAAAAAGCACAGGTGCTACAACGCCTGAGAATAACTGCATCAGCTTTACCGAAGCCGTAAAATCGTCAGCGACCCCCGTCAACTCCTTAACAAGTGGCATAATGCTGTGTTCCAGCGTATCGATCAATCCCACAATCCCCGCGTTTTTACCCTTATGGTGAAGCAACTTGGTAACTATAAGATATATAATGCCTGGATATTCCATCATGTGTTCCATGGTCTTCATGGCCCAGAATTTTATCTTTTCCCTGGGGCCGGCATTTAAGCGGGCCACTTCCTCATATATGCGATGGCTTTCGAGGACAAAATGCTTTTCAACTTCATTGAGAAGATTATATTTTGAACGAAAGTAATAATTAACCGATGCCAGGTTTACATTGGCCTTTTCGGCTATCTCCCTTACGGTAAAATCTAAATTAATCTGACGCCCGACCATGTCTATAGCTGTGGCTATGATCTTATCCTGTGTATCCATTCTGCCTTCCATTTAAAAGCCTCCCAAGTTTTAACAAATTTAAACACTCTAAATTGAACTTCTAATTTTACTAGTATAAAAAAGGTACACTAAAAGTGTACCACAAACATCCTGTCATTTGAATACCTTAATCCTTGTTTCTCCCGTTACTTACGGTATCTTTAACATCACCGGTCTTCGCAGGATTTGTAGTTCCCTATTTGCCGGACCGATTACCGCGGTTCGCTTTGTTTCCCCGTGCATTTCTGTTTAACTTTTCCGTTTTAGTTTCATGGTATTCATTGACATTTTCGTTCCTCTCAGTATTTTTATTCTTATCCCCTGCAGGGAATTTTTCATCGCTACCATAAATTTGGCCCTTCTGGCCGCTGTCATCGTTTCCTTTATTGCTGCTGTTATTTGTGCCGGTTTTGTCGCTGCCGGTTTCTTTTTTGTTCTTGTTGTTTGTACCACCTTTGTTGTCGCTGTTTCCTTTATCAGCGGCACTGCTGTTGTTTAAGTTTTTATCTACCTTTGGACTAGTACTTCCTTTCTCTGTGTTTTCCCCCGTATTACCTTTATTCTGTGCATCCTCTTTGTTGTCTTTTCTTCCCTGGTTTTCATCATACCCATCATTATGCTTAGTACCATCATCCGTCTTACCATCCATGTTGCCTTTATGATTTCCAATACCATCACCTTTGATGTTTTCTTCTGTAGCACCTGTCTCACGGCTATTTATTTCACGGCGATACTTCTCAGCAGATCGCTGTTTTATCTCGTATTTTACGTTTGCCGTGGTAAGATACCGTTCAAAACCCGACAGGTCAACTTTCTTTCCATCGCCGATATAGTAAATATTTACACTTATGCTGCTGCCATCCACAGCACGATCACCATCTATAAACTTCTGCTTTATTGACTCATCGACAATCCTTTTTAGCCCTGCATCCAAAGAAACGTTGGTCAACTCGATTCTCGACAGGATTTTGTCGCCATCCTCATTTAGCGGAACGGCCTTTATTATCTTCTCCCATCGGTTAATCATAAGCTCTATAGAAGGATTTACATCTACCACAACCGAGGCATAGGCCGTATAATACAGCTTTAGCGCAGAAAATAAGAGCAGCACCAGCACAACGGCTGCAGCCATGGCTACATATCTGATAAATGTTTTACTGCTCCCCAGCGTTTTGCCGCAATACAGCTCTCCTACCGCAGGAGGACGCCCTTTAACTCTTACTTTTATAAATCGTCCATCAGATGTCATTATCACCGCCGTTGTGCCTTTTACCTTGAGCACTACACCCTCCTGTTTCACTCTTTTTCACCTACCTTGATGTTTAAATAGGATTTGATATAGGGATAATCCCCCGCAAGAATGACAACCAGGGCAATAATATACTTTCTCTCCACCTCTCAAACATCTTTTTATTCGTGCCAAGCCTTTCTGTCAACTCCTTTACCGGCAAAGCCTTCTTTGTCCTTATCTTATCGAGCAACTCAGCGTCCCTTACACAATACAAGGCTATGTTTAAAAGGGCATCCCTGGTATCCTTGTGCTTTGGAGAACAGGAAACCAGCGATTCAAAATCAATGCCATATGCTTTGAGCTCACCGGACAGTTCATTTATCTCTTGCGCCCTGAATTCATTCTCTACCTTCAACTCATAATCCCTCATTGATGCCCTATAATCTATGTAATCCAGCTGGTCATCATCAGAAAACACGGCTACAGGAGAGTTTTTGGATTTTCTAAAATAGTCAATAAGGGCATTGCGTATCACCACTGCAGCATATGCAAAAAAGTTCCCGTATTTCTCATTATAGCTCTCACATGCATTGTTAAAGGCAATCATCGCTATTGAGACTTCATCATCGTTATCAAAATCCAGCTTTCTTTTGCATACACTGCATGCCGTTCTGTATATAAATCCCTTGTTGCTTTCTATGAATTCACTGCGGGAGCTATTTATCACATCCTTGTTCAAGATTATGTTCCCTCCCGACCATATATACGATTAAATCCCCGTTTTTAAGGGGTTTGTTAACTCTTTATTTCCGATAAGTATAACTCCCAAAAACATTACACAGCATTCGTATATATAGACGAAAGGCAAAAACAAACTGTAAAAAGCGGGAGGGGTTTCAAATGAGAAAATGTTTGATTTTAACATCAGCTTTTATGTTTATGTTGAGCCTGGCAATACCTGGTTTTGCCCAGGAAAACAACGTCATCTCCTATGCTGATAAAGCCGGCATAACTCCCGGCAGCATCTTTTATCCCGTTGATGTTGCGCTGGATGACCTAAAAGTCTTCCTCACAATAGGAGATGAAAACAAGACGATTGCGCTCACTGATGTTGCCGAAGAAAGGCTTGGCGAAAGCGAAGTCATGCTTGAAAAAGGCGACGAAGGAAAAGCGCTGGAGCTTGTAGAAGAATACAGCCAAAAAATGCAGCAAGCATATGAAAAATTAGAACAGATAGCACAAGAAAATCTAGAAAACGGGAATAAAGTTGAACCTACCAACAAAAACACTTCCAACGAGGCAGGTCAAAATGAACAGCAGGATGCACAAAACACCGATACCGAACAAAACACAAAAAGCACTGAAACAGAACAAAGCTCCCAAGAAGAAGGATTAGAAAATCCGGGTAGCGAACAAACTCCAGCCGAAGAAAACAACAGTAACACGGATATTCCTGATGACAGTTCCGAAAATAGTGAGCCAAATACCATAGAAGTAAGGCTGAGGCTGAGGCAAGAAAACAGCATAAGGGCTTTAAACGCTATAAAGGATAAACTGCCGGAACAGGCTAGGGAAAGAATAGAAAAAGTAATAGAAATGCAGACAGAAAAGAAAGAAGCTGTAGCCAAGATGGTAGAAGCTAGACACAGATACAATACCGCCAAGCAGGAACTCAAAAAGGCAGAAGTACAGCTCAAAAAAGCCATGAAAACCGGAGATGAAGAAAAAATTGCGGAAGCGCAGAAGCTGGTCGAGCAGAAACAAGCTGTTCAGCTTGAGGCCAAAGAACAGCTAAATGCTGCAATAACACAAAAGAAAGCAGCCGTAAAAAACAGAGTCCGTAACCAAAGCAGTCAGGATAACGAAAAGGAAAACAAGGAAAATAATGAGGTAGATGAAACCGACCAAGAACAACCCGTCGATGAAAATGAAGAAGTAAACGCACAGCAGCCTGTCCAGGAAGTTGAAGAAGAAAATATTGATGATGGTAATAGCGCTCAAAACAGCCAAGATAAAACAAAAGACAAAAATAAGGATACAAATGATACACAAGGTAACAATAACATTCAAAAAGCGGGAAATATTCAGAATATGGTAAAAAGCAATAATTCCAAAAACAGCGACAATATCAACAACAGAAAAGCATTTGGACGCAAAAAAGAGTAAGCATCCACAGTAGCCATACTTAATTTTATAAAAACGAAAGCTCTTTTCTGGCTAAGGTGAGGTTTAAAAACCAAGCCAGAAAAGAGCTTTATTATTTTTATCCATACACAAAATTTTGGACAGCCTCTTGTAGTATGCAATTTGTCAAGCAGCCAATCTGTAATATCCTTTGTTTTTGTTTCATCTGTATAGCTTAAAAAATAAAAAAGCCTTTAAAAAGGCTTTTAATCTCTCAAAAACAATATTATCCTTTCGACACACAACCCTTTGATGAAGAAATTATATAATGCTTATATCCACAAGGGTATTACCATCCTCTACCCGAACCAAAGGATATGATCTACACCTTCTTAAAGCATCAACCAATCTCTTTATATCCCTTCTTTCTATTTTATCTAAAATCTTGCATGCCTCTTCTAATTTACCGTCTCGCTTATCCTTCGGAATAAGTCTAACTATTGCTTTGCCCAGTGAAAAACCCGTATTAATCAAAAACAATGGTATCACTATAGGGAAACGCCGTTCTCCATCCTTAATGTTAACCTTTAAAAAACGTCCCTTAGTAGTTTTTACAGTCTCCCGATTCCTTTTCATCAAGGTAAAAGCCTCATTAAAATCAATTTGCCCTTTATCCAGTTTCTCTAAAATCTCAATGTCATCCATTTTCTATCATCCTCAAATAAACTTTTCACAATTCACACGTTATTCAACTACAACGCTTACATAAGTATCATCATCTTCTTACTTCGACAAGCTTTCCTTGTGCTCCATTCTTAATAGACTGTACGATCTCGTTAAAATCAATATTTTTCAAAGCTTCCAATTTAGGCTCAAACTGTGCCCCAACCTGTGTTCCCAGTTTTAATCCCACCTCAAGTAATGACAGTGGAATATTTACATTCACTTTATTAGCCCCGTTTTCAACTACTTTAATTCTCAAAAATTTCTCATTATTTCCGTTTGCACTTGAATCATACTGCATAAGACCCGTGTTTTCCGGTTCAACCAAATCAATAAGTTTTTCTGCCTCTTCCGCAGTAATCTTCTTTTCTTCCACCATTTTCAAAATCTTTCTTATTTCTTCCTTCATCACACCCATCCTTTCATTAATTTATTTACTATTCCCCTTCATCATCTTCATTGCCTCTTCGTAGGTAATCTCCCCTTTGTCTAACAGCTCCAAAATTTCCCTTTTGTTAATCTGTTTTTTCTCATTACCATCAGCATCGTAACCCAGGCTACAAATAACATCATCAAGTTTGCTACGAACAGTTGGATATGAAATGTTGAGTTCCTTCTCCACTTCTTTGATGTTGCCCCTGCATTTTAGAAATACCTCGATGAAATATTTCTGCTCAGGCGTTAAATAGCTGAACTTATCTAGCTTAAAATGCCCTTTATATGTGGTATCACATCGGCAGCAATGCAATTCTGTCACTTCTAGCTTAGTACCACATACCGCGCATGTTGTTATGATATTGTTTTGCAACTGCTGATCCCCCTACAAGTAAAATTAAATCTATATCATCGCTATCCAGTTACCATTATATCACTAAAATTAATTTTTTCAATATGTTTTTTAATATTTTCAATATTTTTTGGTATTAATTTTATAAAATTTTATATCCACATTAAATATTTTTAACTTCGGACCATATGTTCTTATCTTGTTAATAACCTTCTAAAAAGTCGAAGACTTGAATTTGATGCGTAATTTTACTTTTTCACCACTTAGGTAAATAAAATTAGCGCCTGTACATTTTTGGCTTCAGCAACAAATGTACAGGCGCTATGTTTGTCAGTCACAAAAGTTTAAAAAGTACTTCAATCTTTTACTGTTACCTTTGTAGTAAACTTCTTGTTATTCCCTATGATCAGCTTCTCTCCTACGAGATTGAACTGACCTGTAGCCCTTATATCTTCGGATGAACTGCCAATGAAAACGTCAACCTTGCCCGGTTCTACCACAAAGTCCATGTTCTCATCATAAAATCCCAGCAAAGCAATCGGCAGTTCAAATACAACGGTCTTTGTTTGACCAGGCTCAAGGCTGATGCGTTTAAATCCCTTGAGCTCCTTCACGGGCCTAGTCACATTTTGGGCTGGAACATGGACATACAGCTGTACCACCTCATCCCCTGCCATTTTACCGGTATTGGTAACATCGATCTGTATGCGGACCTCACCGCTCATATCAACAGCCTGAGGCATTATCTTCAGGTTGCTGTACTCAAAAGTTGTATAGCTCAGTCCATAGCCAAACGGATACAGCGGCTTTGTGCTGCACTCTACATAGTCGCCCAGCCAATGGGAGCGTCCTCCCGACGGCTTATGGGAATAGTATACCGGCACCTGTCCTACCGTGCGCGGGAAGCTAATCGGCAGCTTGCCACCTGGATTGTAATCGCCAAACAGCACGTCTGCAACTGCTCGACCGCCTTCCTCACCAGGGAGCCATGCTTCAACTATTGCAGGAACGTTCTCATGGATCCAGGTGATCGAAAGCGGCCTGGCATTGACCAGTACAACTACCACTGGCGTCCCAGTAGCATGCACCGCTTTGATAAGCTCCTCCTGTTTGCCTGTCAAATTCAAATCGGCTCTATCTCTAGCCTCACCTGAAGTGCAACCATGTATGAGGCCAGACCTATCGCCAACAACTACAACAGCTACATCGGCTTTCTTAGCGATTTCAACTGCTTCATCAAAACCACTGGTATCGTCGCCCAGCACATCGCAGCCTTTTGCGTACATAACTTCGGTATTGTCAGACACCTTCTCCTTTATACCATCCAGTATGCTGACCATTGGTACAAACAGTTCTTTATCAGCCAAATCAACATGTTCGGGCCTTGCCGTATCAAAAGCATCAGCCATGTTTTGCAGTGTCTCAATATGGCACGGATAAGCATAGTCCCCTATCATGTGGCGAACATTGTGAGCATTGGGCCCAATAACTGCTATCGAACGTACATCTTTGCTTAACGGTAAAAGATCATTCTCATTTTTCAATAACACAATTGACTTCTGCGCCACTTTTCGCGCAAGCTGACGCTGCTCTGGAATATCAAACACCGCTTTAGTCTTAGAAGGCTCGACGTATGGATCCTCAAACAGCCCCAATTTAAACTTATGCTCTAAAATCCGTGCCACAACCCTGTCAATAACCTCTTCAGAGACAATACCCTGTTCCACAGCAATCTTCAAAGGTAAACCATAACAGTCAGTGCTTGGAAGCTCTATATCCACTCCTGCTTCAATCGCTTTTTTAGCCGCCAATACCTTATCGGGATTAAGTTTATGATATTCGTATAGCATATTGATAGCAAAATAGTCGGAAACTACTAAGCCCTCAAACCCCCACTCATCGCGCAAAATATTCTTCAACAACCGGCTTGAAGCATGGCATGGTATACCATCTATTTCATGGTAAGCCGGCATAATTGAAGCCAACTTGGCTTCTTTCACAGCTGCTTCAAAGGTAAACAAATACACTTCGCGAAGCTCTCGCTCTGGAATATGCGCTGGGGCCCAGTTCATCCCGCCCTCGGACATTCCATAGCCCACAAAGTGTTTTCCTGTGGCCATAATTCCGTCGTGCAATCCACTACCCTGCAGACCCTTAATATACGCAATCCCCATCTGCGCCACCAAATACGGGTCTTCTCCAAAAGTCTCCTCGGTTCTACCCCATCTAGGATCACGCGTCACATCTAGCAGAGGGGCCAAAGCTTGATGAGCCCCTGCAGCCTTCATCTGCGTCCTTATTACCTCACCTATCGCTTTGGCTAGCTCGGGCTCCCATGTGCTTGCTACACCGATCGTTTGGGGAAAACAAGTGGCTCCCTTTGCCATAAAACCGCTACATGACTCCTCATGTACGATGGCCGGTATCCCAAGGCGGGTATTCTCCATTAAATATTTCTGAATTTCATTTGCTATCTTGGCGCATGATTCAGGGTCCAAATTGCTAGCCCCCGCAATGCGCGTAATCTGACCAATACCATGCCCAATCTTGGAAGCAGCTTTATCGGGTGAAAACTTTGTATCATCCAACACTTCATATACCCACACTGCGCTTAGCTGAGCTATCTTTTCGTCCAACGTCATTCGAGACAGCAGATCCTCAACCCGCTTTTCAATCGGCTGATTTTTATCCTTATATAAAGCTTCAGCCATACAAGTTCCTCCTTGTTCTGAAGTTCCTATACTCTTCCTTGTTATCATAACGATAATCATTTAACATTGAGCAAATACTCGTTTATCAACATCTTTATCACTTCCTGTCTTCCAGAGCGGTTCTTGATTCCAGGATTCTGCATTGCATACTGCTCAAGGGTACGGAAATTGGCTTTACCGGTGACTATATCCAGCCCTATGCCGCTCTTGTAACTGCTATACCGCTCTTCTATGAACCTGTCTATTACCTTATCTTCAATCAGCTTTGCCGCTACCTTCAAGCCTATGGCATAAGCGTCCATACCTGCAATATGAGCATAGAACAGGTCCTCAGGTTCAAAAGAGCCTCGTCTTACCTTGGCATCAAAATTGATTCCACCTGTAGTAAAACCACCGGCTTTCAATATTTCATACATTGCCAAGGTGGTCATGTATAAATCGGTGGGGAACTCATCGGTATCCCAGCCTAAAAGCAGGTCTCCCTGGTTTGCATCAATAGACCCCAACATGCCATATATGCTTGCCACCCTCAACTCGTGCTCAAAGGTGTGTCCTGCCAGCGTAGCATGATTCGCTTCTATATTTAATTTGAAATAATCCTTCAAACCATAATGCTGCAAAAATGCAATGGTTGTAGCTGCATCAAAGTCATATTGATGTTTGGTGGGCTCTTTTGGTTTTGGCTCTATTAAAAATTGCCCTTTAAAGCCGATTTCTTTAGCATACTCCACTGCCATATGTAGGAACCTGGCAAGATTATCAAGCTCAAATTTCATGTCCGTATTGAGCAGCGTTTCATACCCTTCTCTACCACCCCAAAATACGAAGTTTTCAGCACCAAGCTCCACAGCGATCTCAAGGCTTTTCTTAACCTGTGCTGCCGCGTAGGCAAACACGTCAGCATTGCAGGACGTAGCAGCCCCATGTACGTACCTGGGATGGCTGAACAGATTAGCGGTATTCCACAAAAGCCTTACCTTGCTGGTCTTCATGTATTCCTTTATCATGGATACTATTACGTCCAAGTTTTTATTGGTCTCCGCTAGGGTCTCACCCTCGGGAGCAATATCGCGATCATGGAAGCAGAAAAATGGAACACTTAATTTTTCAAAAAACTCAAAAGCCGCCTCCACTCTAGCCTTCGCCAAATCCATGCCTGTATATTTATCCCAGGGACGAACCATGTTTTTCTCTCCGAACGGATCCGCACCGGTACCAGTAAAAGTATGCCAGTAAGCTACCGCAAATCTCAAATGTTCCTCCATTGTTTTTCCCATAACAACTTCGGAAGGATTATAATACTTAAACGCGAGAGGGTTTTTAGAATCAGGACCTTCATAAGCGATGGGCTTGATATTTTCAAAATAAGCCATAAGTGTGCACTCCCTTCATATTCGTTTGTTTACTTTACAAATTATGTTATTACATTAAATAATATTAGTCAATAGAAATCCTAAAAATTGTGTCGTTTAAGCTATACTCACACCCAAAATTTGTATATTCTGCACAAAATCCTATTTATATCCAAAACTAATATTATAAAAGGAGCCTCCGGTACATCCCCGGTATAGGCTCCTTTATTTTGTACTATTATTCATTATTCCCTTCATAGCTCAATAAAATCAGTACTTCTTTCTTGGTACATAGTGGGTATGCAAAAGCTGGTGAGCTTTATGGCTGTTAGGATGGCCCAGATATTCCTCATATAACCTCTTTATCGATGGGTTCTCATGGGACTTCCTGAGCGGCAGATTTCTGTCTTCCCGATAGATGGCAGCAGCCCTTACCTGTCGGGAATCCACATCCATCCTGTCCTTGGCCTTGACTATTGGCTGGCCGCCTCCGTTGACACATCCACCCGGGCATCCCATTATCTCAATAAAGTGATATTCCTTCTCTCCCGATTTTACCTTCTCAAGAAGGGCTTTCGCATTGGCAGTACCATGTGCCACCGCCGCTTTTATGGTGATGTCTCCCAGTGAAATCTCGGCCTCTTTTACCCCTTCCAGCCCTCGCACTTCCATTATCTCGACATTATCCAGCGGTTTGCCTGTCGCAATTTCGGCTACCGTCCTGAGGGCTGCCTCCATCACGCCGCCGGTTGCACCGAATATGACGCCGGCTCCGGTGGAATCACCAAAGAAGGGATCAAACTCCTCATCAGGAAGGTTTACAAAATCTATGCCTGCCTGCTTGATCATTCTCGCCAGCTCTCTGGTGGTCAACACAGCATCGACGTCGGGATAACCGGTAGCCCTGAGCTCGGGACGCGTGACTTCAAATTTTTTGGCGGTACACGGCATCACCGAAACCACAAATATCTTCGAAGGGTCAATGCCATTCTTCTCGGCGTAATAGGACTTAATCATTGCGCCCAGCATTTGGTGAGGAGATTTGCAGGTTGACAGATTATCCAGAAATTCAGGGAAATAGTGTTCGCAGTACTTAACCCAACCTGGGCTGCAGGAAGTAATCAAAGGAAGCTTGCCGCCGTTCTTGATCCTATTAAGCAGCTCGGTCCCCTCTTCCATTATGGTCAAGTCGGCCCCAAAATCGGTATCGAATACCTTATCAAACCCCAATCGCCTTAGCGCCGCTACCATCTTACCTTTGACAATGGTACCCATCTCCATGCCAAACTCTTCACCTAAGGCTACGCGTACTGCCGGCGCTGTCTGTACCACTACATGAAGATCTGGGTTATTGAGCGCATCCCATATCCTCTCGGTGTCATCTTTCTCCCTCAGAGCACCCACAGGACAAGCTTCAATGCATTGCCCGCAGTAGATGCAGGGAACGTCATTAAGGCTCATGCCAAACTCCGGCGAAACGATTGTATCGAAGCCTCTCTCGCTTACTCCGATTACCCCTATGCCCTGAACGTTTCTGCATACCGACACACACCGACGGCATAAGATACACTTGTTGGGGTCACGCACTATGGCAGGCGAAAAATCGTCTATAGGATAATCTATGCGCTCTCCCTCAAACCGTATTTTATTGACGCCCAGCTTTTGAGCCAACTCCTGAAGCTCACAGTTCTGGTTGCGCACGCATGTCAAACAGCTTCGGTCATGATTGGACAGAATGAACTCCAGGTTCACCCTCCTAGCTTCACGGACAGCGGGCGTGTTTGTCCTTATCTCCATCCCATCCGAAACCGGATATACACAAGCAGCTTGCAGGGCCCTGGCCCCTTTTACTTCCACAACGCACATCCTACATGCTCCGATCTCATTTATGCCTTTCAAATAGCACAGGGTTGGTATATCTATATTGGCAAGACGGGCGGCTTCCAGGACAGTGCTTCCTTTTGGAACCTCAACCTGGATGCCATCTATGGTAACTTTGACCATTTCCATGTCTCTCACTCCCTTTCCCCTCAAAATGCGCTTACTGCTTTTTGATGGCGTTAAACCGACATTTTTCCATACACACGCCGCACTTAATGCATTTATCCGGATCTATGCTGTAGGGTTTCCTGGGCTCACCGGATATAGCGCCCACCGGACAGTTCCTGGCACACAGCCCACAACCTTTACACAGCTCGGCCACAATAACATAACGTAACAGCGCCTGGCACACGCCAGCAGGACAGCGCTTCTCCCTTATGTGCGCTTCGTACTCGTCCCTGAAATAGCGTATGGTGCTAAGCACCGGGTTGGGCGCCGTCTGCCCCAAACCGCACAGAGCAGACGCCTTGATGTTCTTGGCCAGAAGCTCTAGCTTCTCAATATCCCCTTCCTGTCCCTTACCGCTCACTATCCTATCCAATATTTCCAGCATCCTCTTGGTACCGATGCGGCACGGCGGACACTTACCGCACGACTCGCTCACCGTAAAGTCAAGGAAGAACCTGGCAATATCCACCATGCAGGTATCCTCGTCCATTATGATAAGTCCGCCCGAGCCCATCATAGAACCGACTTGAATGAGCGATTCATAGTCAATGGGCGTATCTAGATGTTCCGCCGGTATACAGCCACCAGATGGACCACCCGTTTGAGCCGCCTTAAATTTCTTGCCACCGGGAATTCCTCCACCGATATCATAGACGATTTCCCTCAGGGTTGTACCCATGGGCACCTCTACCAAGCCGGTATTGTTGATCTTCCCGCCCAATGCAAATACCTTGGTCCCCTTGCTCCTTTCTGTTCCAATAGAGCTGAACCACTCGGGCCCTTTCAGGATTATGGGCGGAATGTTGGCATAGGTTTCAACGTTGTTGAGAAGCGTGGGCTTGGAAAATACGCCTTTGACTGCCGGGAAAGGTGGCCTGGGTCGCGGCTCGCCCCTTCGTCCCTCAATTGAAGCCATAAGTGCGGTCTCCTCACCGCACACAAATGCTCCAGCTCCTAGGCGCAGCTCTATATCGAAATTAAAACCGGTCCCAAAGATATCTTTGCCCAGCAAGCCGTATTCCCTGGCCTGAGCTATGGCTATGGTCAATCGTTTAACAGCGATTGGATATTCCGCACGGACGTAAATATACCCCTGGTCAGCCCCCACTGCATATCCCGCAATGGCCATGGCTTCGATAACGCTGTGCGGGTCACCCTCGAGGATGCTTCGATCCATGAAAGCACCGGGGTCGCCTTCGTCGGCGTTACAGCAGACATACTTCTTATCCCCAGGCGCCTTTCGGGTAAACTCCCATTTGAGTCCCGTTGGGAATCCAGCGCCGCCTCTTCCTCTCAGTCCCGACGCCTTGATGGTCTCTATAACCTGCTCGGGCGTCATCTCGGTAAGAACCTTGCCCAGGGCTTTATAACCATCGACTGCGATGTACTCCTCTATATTTTCGGGGTCAATCACGCCACAGTTCCTGAAGGCTATCCTCATCTGCTTTTTATAGAAGCCGACTTCATCCAGCGATTTGATGGTCTGATCCTCTGCTACGCTGTCGTGATACAAAAGCCGCTTAACAATTCTTCCTTTTACCAGGTGTTCTTCAACGATTTCGGGCACGTCCTCAACTTTGATACGGCTGTAAAAAGCGCCCTCGGGATAGACAATTACGACGGGCCCCACTTCGCACAGGCCAAAGCATCCCGTCCGTACTACTTTGACCTCGTTCTTTATGTTATGCTTCTCAAGCTCCTCATTAAATTTATCGATAATACCTGCAGAACCCGATGATATGCATCCGGTTCCTCCGCAGACCAGCACATGAGCGCGATACAGTTCCATGTTATCTACCTCCTCACAAACACATCATTGCTTATCAGCAGCACCGATGGTAAACTCCGTCACTGGTTTGCCATTCACAATGTGTTCAGCCACGATCCGCCTTACCTTTTCAGGCGTCAGTTTAACGTAGGTAACCTTCTCTTCTCCCGGCCTATAGACTTCTGCCATGGGCTCCAAGCGGCATACGCCTATACATCCGGTCTGAGTGACTATGACATCCCGAAGGTTACGCTTCTTGACCTCTTCCAAGAATGCCAAGAGCACCGGCCTTGCGCCCGCGGCAATTCCACAGGTTCCCATTCCAACCACTACCCTGGTACCACCTCTTTCTTTTCTCAAATTGACGGACTCCAAAGCCCGTTGCCTTATTTCTTCCAATTCTTTCAAAGACTTCATACTCCTCCACCTCCGCTTATTTCATCAAGACCTTCCCGTATATATTCCCTAATCCACTCAACGACCTCAGGATGGTCAAGAGGCAGGTCTCCTATCCTCTGCCGAACCTCCCTGGAATCAAAGTTCAGCCTACCAAAAGGGGTGATGTGGGTGTATACAAAATCTATCGATGGATTACAGGCCACCAGAGCTGCCATGGTCTGATCAATCCTGCCCAGAGGCGGACGATCAATGTGGTGATATTTAAACTCTACTCTTACCTCGGTGCCATTGCCGGGCTGGGAAAAAATCTGTAGATTTCCTTCGCAGGCCTGAGCAGCCGCTTCTACAAACGCCAAGCCTAAACCCACTTTACGGGTGGTCCGCGTGGTATAAAAAGGATCAGTGACCTTTTTGGCCACCTGTGAATCCATACCAACCCCATTATCCCTAATGCTTAAGATGAGCTTATCGTTTTGCAGGTCCTCGATTACCGACACCTCAATAAGGGTGGCCACGGCTGCAATAGAGTTCTGTACTAAGTCCAGTATATAAAGGGATATATCTTCCATCCCCTATTCATCCCTGTATTTGGCAATTATTCCTTCTACATCCTCTGGCTTGAGCCTTCCGTACACGTGGTCATTTATCATCATGACCGGAGCCAATCCGCAAGCCCCCAGGCACCGCGTAGCTTCCAGCGTAAACTTGCCATCGTCGGTGGTATCACCTACCTTAATATTGAGAATTTCCTGCAGCTTGTCCAGCACCTTCTGTGAGCCCTTTACATAACAGGCTGTCCCCAAGCATACTCCGATTTTATATTTCCCCTTGGGCTTTAAGGTAAACTGGGCATAAAAAGTCGCAACGCCATACACATCGGTTATTGGAATGTTCAATTCCTCTGCTATATAGTTTTGTACATCCAGAGACAGACAGCCAAATATCTCCTGGGCCTTTTGCAATATGGGCATAAGCGGCCCTTCTTTGCCCTTATACTCTTCAATCACCTTTTTGAATTCTTCAAACTTTTCTTTATTTTCGGTCAAGACAGACACCGCCATTGTGATTTCCCTCCTCTGTTACCTCTTGTGTTGAAATTCATTCAGCTCAAGCCCGCGTATTATCGTATGTTTAAAAATCTGACTGATCCGCTCCACACTCTAATATTATACTTTTCTTAATTATACTTTCTACAGATAAACTGCAACTAAGCTACAATTGCTTTTATATTTAAGATTTACCATATAAACACATTTTTTAAAATAATATATTGTTGATGTTATTCAACAACAGTTATTATCTCATATAATCACATCATAATCAAGAGTGTTTGCGATTATTTTAACGAATTTTGTTGCAAAATTTTTTGTAATAATTTTGTTAAATAACAGCAGAACGTTTAAACCACTGTATAATAGCAGTTAATGATACATTATATATGTCAATTAACATCTCTCTCTCCAGAATTTGGCCTAATTGATGTGCATCCGATGAGTGAATATAGCGAAAACCCTGCAGATACATTGTGTAATTCGTGTCAAACTTTGAAACTTCCAATACGTTAAAACCTAGATCTGGAGGGATTAACCCAAGCTGAGAAATGATGCTATAAGAAGGGCGATCAACGTGAGCTGGTACTACAACTCCGCCTCTTTGGGAGACCAGCTGTACTATCTGATCAACAGACAGGTCAAGCGACGAAAGCAGCAAGTGCTCCCTTTCTCCTATGATTTGATCATTTTCATCCATTATATACTGATTGCCGAAAATATGTGGAACATTTGGCATTTTAGGCATGAAATTTCGTATATGAGCGTCAAAATCCAACAGCGATTTTATATCATCAAAATAGCACAGCAAATGGACGTCCTCTTTTGTCTGCACTTCCATGCCAGGCAACACCAGAACTCGGTCGTCAGCCACTTTCATGATGGCCTTAACGTTGTCACAGCTGTTGTGGTCAGTTATGGCTATGGCATCAAGCCCTTTCAAAACGGCCATGTTTACGATGTTGTTTGGCGTCATGTCATCATCGGCGCAGGGAGAAAGCGCCGAATGTATATGAAGGTCTACCGCTATCCTCATGTGACGTCTCTCCTTAATAAATCAAGGGGGGCTTACTGCTCCCTCGCACTCCCTCAATTTCTAAAACTAACACCCTGCATTAAATTTACAGGAAGTTATAAAGGCACAGCAAACCCTTACAAAATGGTTTACATCAATGCGCGGCACCCTTGTATTATCTAACTTTCACAGGCACAATGCCCATCTGATACAGCTTTCCTGCAAGTTCAAAAGCCGTCAAATCGGATGAAAGTATGATTACGCCTTCTTCCTCGGCCTTGTCCAAAACTTTACGTTCCACCTCAATGCCTTCCGGAATGATGATGCAAGCCATCTCAATAAGCGTAGCCACAGCCACTATGTTCATGTGCGTCTGCACGGTAATCCACACCATTCCCTTTTCTCCCCTTGCCATCACCCTGCTCAAAAGGTCACAGCAATAACCGCTACACACTTCTCGGTCCAGAAAACTCTCTCCCGCCAATACTTTAAGGGATAAAGCCTCGATGATTTGCGATACTTTCATTGACATTCACTCCTGCCTTTCTTTTTCTTTTCTTCCCCCTGGGATTTTCTCAGAAAGCTCTATCATCTCCAGGGCAAGCTGTTTCACCTTTTCCCTTAATTTAAAGACGCAATCCATCTCAGAAGCATAACCCCTTACTATATCCTCGGCCAGCGTTCGGCAGCTGGGCGAACCGCAGGAACCGCAATCAAGTCCTGGCAGGCTCTCGTATATCTCCTTTATGGTTTCCATCTTTTTCATAGCCTCCACGATATCGTCGTCCAGCTTCATGACCGGTTTGGGCAGTATCTTTTCATCAAGCCGCCAGCTTATCTTTTGCCCAACCTCATGTAGCTCATCTTCCGACACCGGTCTACCCTTTGCCTTCTCTGACAGCTTCCTTATACGGTTTTTGGCTACAAAGCCGTTTTCAACTGTAAGGGGGCCGCCCACGCATCCTCCGGGGCAGGCCAGCCCTTCAAAATATTCCAGGTCAGTCAGCTTATCATCCTCTATCTCTTCTAGGACGCGTATGACGTTCTGTATGCCGTCAACCGCCAGATAACTGTCAATCCCCAGCGCAAGGCTCTCTCCGCCTGAATTGGCCCATCCTACTCCAAATGGCGATGCCATCTGTGCGACGTCTTCCCTTTTCAGCTTGCTTATTTGGTTGTACAACTGGCCATATATCTCCTGGATGGAGATGGCGCCATCCACCGAGGATTCCTTTCTCCCCACCGGATTCCGTATGCTGGTCATCTTGGCAGCACAGGGCGTGATAAAAAATACGCCCACTTCCTCGGGCTTTACGCCGTATTTCTCACAAAATTCGTTTCTGGCAAGCTGAGCTGTGATCTCCATAGGCGAGTCCACATCCACTATGTTGTCTATCAGCTCAGGAAAGCGCACCTGAATCAGCCTTACAATGGCAGGGCAGGATGAGGATATGATAGGCCTTTTACGGTTCGGATCTTTGAGCGCTTGCTTAACAAACGCAGTCACATAATCCGCTCCTCTTGCAACCTCATATACATAATCAAAGCCGAGATTTTTAAGTCCTGCAAGAATGACATTTATATCCGACACATTCTTAAACTGCCCATACAGCGTTGGGGCAGGCAACGCGATACGATAGCGAAACCTCTCTATGGAAGATAAAGGATCTGTAACAGCCACCTTAGCATGATAGGGGCATACCCTGATGCACTCTCCGCAGTCTATACACCTCTCGGCAATTATCCTGGCCTTTCCATCCCTCACTCTTATGGCCTCGGTAGGACACCTCTTTATGCAATTGGTGCATCCCCTACACTTGTCCCTTCTCAAAGTAACCGAATGATAATATTCCTTCAATTTCATCACCTTGCTTTTATGTCAAAATATATCTCCAAGAGCGTTCCCTCTCCCACTTTAGATTGTATATTCAAACGATCAGCGCAGCGCTTGATGTTGGGCAGCCCCATTCCTGCACCAAATCCTAGCTCCCTTGCTATTTCAGGAGCTGTGGAGTACCCTTCCTGCATAGCTAAATCTATATCTGGAATGCCAGGGCCTTTATCTTCGGCTGTTACGACAATGGATTGAGGAGTCACCTTCAGCTTCAGCTCCCCGCCAACGGAGTGTATCACCAGGTTCATCTCGGCCTCATAGGCTGCTATGCTAACCCGCCGCACCAGGGTGGAATCAATCCCCAGCTGCTTTAATATTTTTTTTATTTGGCTGGAAGCCTCTCCTGCTGAAGCAAAATCCCCGGCTTTAACATGGAACACCTGTTCAATGGAATAATAACCGCCCGTCATCTATGACTCCCTCGTACAGCCCGGTAATCCCGCACTATATAGCCTTCCACACGCCTCATACATGGTGTATTCGGTGGCAAGCACGGCAATACCCATTTTTTTAGCCATATCGACGATCTCCTGTGCGGGTGTTCTCCCTCCAACAAACACTATGGCAGTAACATCTAGGATTTCAGCCATCTTAATGACATGGGCATTGGTAAGGCTGGTGAGCAACACCGTTTGCTTCTTTACATAGGATAATATATCGCTCATAAGGTCTGATGCACAGGCCGAAAACACCTCTCTGTCCAGCAAATCCTCGCCCGTCAGAAGTTTCGCGTTCAACAAATCGCGTATCTCTTCTATTTTCAATTATTAGTTCCCCCTTATTCACTGGTTATTTTATCCATGTACTGCTTGTACTTATAAACCATATCAATATAAGTATACTTTATTTTTGATGAAGTTGCTACCCTGTCCACAACATTTTCAGCAAATATTCCGTTTAGGCTTTCGATGCTGTTTTGATACAACTCCTGAAGTCCTGCCAATATATGGTTGCTCTCCTGTGTGGCTGAATACGCTTTGAGCTGCTCAAGAGTAGAGTTAAACGCGCCAACCATGGCTTCAATATCCTTCCTGGCATCCTCTACCGATATAGCCGAAGTATCAAGATTTTTCACTATCCCTTCCAAGGCCTTGGTTTTGTCAATCCACAGCGAAAAGGCTGATTTGACGCTGTTTACCTTATCTGCCGAAGCGGTTATTTCCATGTTAACGCCGGGTGCCGAAATGGAATATATCTGGCTTTCTATTCCTTCCTTTTCCAGCTGCTGCTTTACCTTTTGAGCATCAGCCTCGGAAGCATAACCCATGGCCAAAAGGCGAAAATACTTGTCGTTTAAAATGTACCCTGCCCCTCCTTTTGCCTGAAGCTCCTTTGCAGCCACCTCGGCATTTTCTTTATTGGTAAAGGCACCCAGCTGTATAGCATACAGATTAAAAGGAGCTATATCGAGCTGTTCGGTCACCTTTTGGCTTGAGCCTTCATTTGGGGTTTTATCGGTTTTATTAGGGACGGTAAGCTGGGTATTGGGAGCCTGAACAGAAGCGTCGTCTTCACCCTGGTTAGTGCTGGTAAAGCTGCCCAGAAAGGATGTGACGATTCGGCTTATGAAATTGCCAGCCGCGCTGGCAGAACCTATATATACAGCCAAAAACAGTAAAAGCCCTAAAAGGATCATCGAAGTATAACGCCGCCTGTTTCTCCTCTTTAACCGTGAGTAACGCATAAAGATTCCTCCTTTGATTTACATTGCTATTTGAAGGAAAACTTCATACTTATATCTATGGCAGGTCCACTTAATTTATGATAAAATGATATTCAGGACGTGGTATTCTATTTAATGGAGGTTACCGATGAAATACCATATCGATACCATTCCTGTATGGGATGCCTACCACCAGGGAGGAGAGTGTCCCCTGTGCAACCTGGAAGATAGGCTGGAGAAAAGCTATGTAGATTCGTTTCTGGGGGCTTCGGTTATGGAGCCCGACACCAGGATAGAGGTTAATAAAACCGGATTTTGTTCGCACCATTTTAAATTGCTGTATGCCGCTCAAAATCGATTAGGCCTGGCCCTCATGACACATACCCATCTTAAGGAGTTTATGGAGAAGTTCGAACACCACTGCAATGCACTTTTAAGAGCCACTAAGAACAAAGGCTCTTCTGTCATAAACAATATAATTAGAAGAAAAAAAGAGGTGGACCAATTTATAGCGGAATTTGAAGGATGGCTTACCATGCAGCATGGTCAGTGTATCATATGTAACCGGATGTCAAACGCTATGAACCGGTACGCCTACACCATTCTTTATCTGTGGGATACAGATAAGGAATTCAAAAAGGCCCTTGAATCCTCAAAGGGGTTCTGCCTCAAACACCTGGCCCTGACAACAAAAATAGCCAGAGAAACCCTGCCTGCACCCAAGCAAACTCTCTGGCTTGCCGATGTAATCCCGCTACAGATTAAATCCTTTCACAATCTGGAACAGGAGCTATATCAGTTCATCAATAAATTTGACTATCGCAACCAGGACAAACCTCTGGGAAGCGCAAAGGATTCGCTTCCTCGTACCATACAGAAGCTCACGGGAAAATTTATGGATTGAAACATTTACGGTCAGCAAGGGAACCAGTCACTCCTCGTACTTCTCGAGGCTGACCCCAACCGCCGTCAGTATGTGCACCGCTAGCTCATCAGGATAAGGGTATTTGTATACGACTCTTTTGATACCGCTGTTGATGATGAGCTTGGCGCATATAACGCAGGGTTGATGGGTACAGTACATTGTGGCGCCGTCAATCGATATTCCCATCTTTGCTGCTTGAGCAATAGCGTTTTGCTCGGCATGAACCGCATAGCAGTACTCATGATGGGTCCCGGAAGGGATGTTTGCCTTCCTTCTCAAGCACTCTCCTCTTTCCATGCAGCTCGTATAGCCGGCCGGAGCACCGTTGTAACCGGTCGTCAGTATGCGCTTGTTTTTCACTATTACAGCCCCGATCTTCCTGTTGGGCTGATAGCAGCTAGACCAGTTGGCAATCACCTCAGCCAGCTCCATAAACCTCTTATCCCATTTATCCACAAGACCCCTCCTCAAACAATTCTTAGAATATATTCTATATACAATCTTTAAGCACTGCAACTTTTTTAGAGGCGGTGTTCTTTCACTTCTTGTCAAATTTTGTAGACAAACAGGGAATTCAGCAAAATATCCTTGGAAATCAGTAATCTGTAATTCCAATGTTGAACTTTGAATTTTTTATCTATTTTTAGATACAACGAGCAAATAGATGATTTACTCTTATAATTCTTAAAATTAACACTATTTAACCAAAATTCGTTTACAACAGTATTTGCCATCCTTCTGGTTTTTATATAAACTATTTACTGTGATTAGCACTCACCGATGATGAGTGCTAATAGATATTGAAAAGTATATAACCAATCCAACACAAGAAGGAGGGTAATAGTTATGAAACTAAGACCATTGGGCGATCGAGTTGTCATCAAAGCGTTGGAAACTGAAGAAACCACAAAGGGCGGCATTGTATTACCCAGTTCAGCAAAAGAAAAACCGCAAATGGCAGAAGTTATCGCTGTAGGACCTGGTGGCATGGTCGACGGCAAAGAGGTTAAAATGGAAGTAAAAGTTGGCGATAAAGTCATTTATTCCAAGTATGCCGGCACTGAAGTCAAACTCGATAACGAAGAATATATTATCGTTCGCCAGAGCGATATTCTTGCAGTAGTTGAATAAACAATAAAAGGAGGAGGTAAATACATATGGCCAAACAACTTATATATGGCGAAGAAGCGAGAAGAGCAATAGAACGTGGCGTTAACAAATTGGCTGACACTGTAAAGATAACCCTTGGCCCCAAAGGGCGTAACGTCGTACTGGAGAAAAAGTATGGTTCTCCACAAATCGTGAACGACGGCGTAACTATCGCCAAGGAAATTGAGCTGGAAGATCCATATGAGAATATGGGCGCTCAGCTCGTCAGAGAGGTAGCCAGCAAGACCAACGATGTAGCCGGTGACGGTACCACCACCGCAACAGTATTGGCACAAGCTATTATCCGTGAAGGCTTGAAAAATGTAGCAGCAGGGGCTAACCCCATGTTGTTAAAGAGAGGCATCCAGAGGGCTGTGGATGCAGCTGTTGAAGCACTGAAAAAACTCAGCAAGCCCATTGAAAAGAAAGAAGCCATCGCTCAGGTAGCTTCCATTTCGGCTGGCGATGAGACAATTGGACAATTAATCGCTGAAGCTATGGAGAAAGTAGGCAAAGACGGCGTCATCACCGTCGAAGAATCCAAGTCGTTGGTTACCGAAGTGGAGACAGTGGAAGGAATGCAGTTTGACAGGGGTTATATTTCTCCCTACATGGTAACCGATACCGAGAAGATGGTCGCAGAATTAGATGAGCCATTAATCTTGATCACCGACAAGAAGATCAGCAACGTACAGGACCTTCTGCCCATACTCGAACAAGTAGTACAGCATGGTAAAAAGCTATTGATTATCGCTGAAGACATTGAAGGTGAGGCTCTAGCTACCCTCGTTGTCAACAAGCTGAGAGGCACCCTCATCAGCGTGGGTGTAAAGGCTCCCGGATTTGGCGATAGGCGCAAAGCTATGCTGCAGGATATCGCTATCTTGACAGGTGGTACCGTAATCTCTGAAGAGGTAGGTCTCACCCTCAAAGAAGCCACCATTGACATGCTGGGTCGTGCTACTAAAGTAACGGTCGATAAAGAGAATACCACCATTGTGGGTGGGGCTGGAGATCCGCAGGAGATCAAAAACCGTATAGCCTCCATCAAGGCTCAGATTGAAGAGACCACCTCTGATTATGATAGAGAGAAGTTGCAGGAGCGCTTGGCTAAGCTGGCTGGCGGCGTAGCCGTAATCAAGGTTGGCGCTGCAACCGAGACCGAGATGAAAGAGAAGAAACTGAGAATTGAAGACGCCCTCAACGCTACCAGAGCTGCAGTAGAAGAGGGCATAGTTCCCGGCGGTGGCGTAGCGCTTATTAAAGCCATAGAAGAAGTAGAAAAACTTGAGGCCGAAGGCGACGAGCTGACTGGTATCAACATAGTAAAACGCGCTTTAGAAGAGCCACTGCGTCAGATCGCCATCAATGCTGGTATGGAAGGCTCCGTGGTAGCTGAAAAAGTCAAGGCCAGCAAGGATAAATACTTCGGCTTTGATGCGTTGAGAGGCGAATATGGCGACATGGTAGCCAAGGGAATAATTGATCCTACCAAGGTTACTCGCTCGGCATTGCAGAATGCTGCTAGCATAGCAGCTATGGTATTAACCACAGAAAGCCTGGTAGCCGAGATTCCTGAGAAAGAACCGGCAATGCCTGGCGGCAAAAACGCTGAAATGTATTAATTGGGAAGAGAAAAGCGGTTGCCTGATAAAGGCGACCGCTTTTTGTTTTTATGATACGCTCAGCAAGCCAGAACCCTCCTCCTGTCTTCCTTCCTCACAATCTCCCTCTGTGAAAAGCTCCTCGCTCAATTCCTTAGATTTAAGATAATTAATCTCCGAATAGAAGTTCTCCATGAGAGTACACACCATGTGTTCAAATTCCAATAGCTGACGACGTATCTCTTTGCATCTTGCTTTCCACTTGTTCTTTTCCATTTCCAGCTGATACATCTCCGCCGCAATCTTTTGACGGCCTTCTTCTATAATAGCCTGAGCCTTCTGCTCAGCTCGGACTAATGCTTTTGAAATATAAGCCTCTCTCTCAGAAAATTCTGCTAGCTTTTTTTCCAATTCTTTGATCTGCGACTTTATCCTATTGTTCTCCTCCACAAGCTCCAGCATACGTTCCTTTTTCTTGGAAAGCTCTTCCTCATAATCCCTACGCATATCAGAGAGATATTGTTCAACTTCGCGCCTGTTATATCCCAGTATTGCAATGCTAAACATCTTTTTCATTTGCTCTAACCCCCCTTATAGATAATATACAACAGTTGTCCTGTAAATTTTGTAAATTCGTGGGGTCGAATGACATCTTTTTGTTTTGCTTTTTATCAGATATCCTGGCTTTTTAAAAGTCGCTTATATCATAAGCCCGACAACAAAAGTTATCCTAAACAAAAAAGCAGACCCTTCAAGGTCTGCCATCACCTTTAAACTTTCTTCGCTTAAAGTGGCACAATTCTATCCGCTATCTCCTGCAGCGCTACGCCAAAACACTACTATCCTAGCTATTTTGCGGTGTGAACTACCAACCACCTATAGAGGCGGTTGCTTAGTGAGAAGTCTGGTAGCATAAACAACGTAAGTCCGTTTTAGCTTACAAATCTCAGCTTCACTTTGCTTATAAGAACGGTTATCACCGATAAATAGTTATCCTGGAGCTCGCAGACATACAGCACTCCCCGGTTCTCCCTGATCTCCCTTCCACCGAATCTAGTCAAGGCAATCAGGCGACTCCTCTTTACGCCTTCTATAATGGCGCGCTGGGCATTTTTCTCGCTTACCCTCTTAAACCTTTCTTGATAGCGCTTTATAGCATGGTCGGTGACGTATATGTAGTTACCTGCAAAACAGCTGGTTTTTACCAAAGTCCCACGCTTTTTGACCCTGCCATGTTTTACCCCCTTTCTCTTCATGGTTCTTTGTTCACTCCTTTCTCAATGTTAAATTTTTAAATCGTTTACATTTCACATAACACCCTTTTGAAAGAATACGCGCCCTACCCTTGCCCTTTGTTTCTGTGCAAAACATAAGGCATTTTTATGTACAGCATGCTAACCATGGTGTAGCTGATCATTCTGGGAATTTTATATATTGAGCATTTTCTTAAAAGAGAAGTTTATATCCTAAGGCTATCCGATATTTTAAAATATATGGATACAACCTTACATGGTATTAATGTACTTAAATAATCATTGTCCATTACATTTTATTGTGATAATGACTACCTTTATTATATAGTATTCAAAACTATTTTTCAACGACAGATACAAAATATTCCTAAATACTACATTCCCAACAATTAACTGGCATAACTTTTGTTGATTTTTAATATAAAAAAAGGAGCCCTATTATTTTAAGGCTCCTTCTCTAATTCGCTGCCAAAGAATTCATTTATAATGTATTCAACTATCTTTTTACGCACATTGGCCTGCTCAATTAAAATCAAAACCAGAAGAAACAAACGGATTTTTTCATCCTTCTCTCCTGACAATTTATCATCATCTAAATAATTTTTGATGGTCTCCATGCTATCCATGATACAGTCGGCATATGTATCCCTTTTTTTCAAAGCCAGATAGACGTTATAAAGATGCTCGATCTTCTCAATGTTTGCTTCGTCATTGGCCTCGCTCAACAGAGGCGAAAGCAATTTCTTAATATCCTTGATAGTGAGTATAGACTTCAAATTGTATATCAACGTAAGCAATATAATATGAGCACGGTTGTAACACTTACCATTTGGAGGCATCAACAGCCCTTCTTTAATGTAGTTCTGAATCATGGTTTTTGAAATGGTTCGCTTCTCCTCATCATCACCCAGGGCCTTGCCAAGCTTTTTCTCGAAAAACTCCTCCAGCTGAGAAATATAAAGGCGATATTCGGGTATCTCCTCGAGCTTTATATCATCGCGACTTTCAATCCCATCAATAAACCGCATTATTCGCTGTCTAACAGTCAACGTGGTGTCATCCATTTATTACACCTCTTGAAACATAGTTAAGACAACCCACCTGATAGCCCTATCATCGACTTTATTATACAGTACCGCCTACCGTTTTTCAAGCAATTTAAGTGGCCCTGTGGGTTGCCACACGACATATGTACTATCGAATGTCAATAACAGCAAGGGGTCAAAGTCGATTTATCCATCTCAACCAGCAATGTGAAAATAACATCATTTTGTCAGTGAATTAATCCATGACTGAGTACCCTGGATAATTATAGGCTTTTTATTAGGGTCCAACCACTTCAATATTTTCAACATATTTTCTTCTGATACCGCCGTACATCCAGAGGTGCCTTTGTTTGGCCCTTGCCATATATGCAAGAATATAGCACTTCCCTTGCCAGGTTCTATGTTGGTAACATTATAATTTATAACCACGGCATATTTATACGCAGGAATCCTTAGCTTTTCAAAAGAATTCCATCTTTCTTTTGGGTCTCCTTCATATGTCACCCATTTGTTATAATCAGGTGAATTTACATCGTCAATCCAATAATCATGATCCGTAGTTTGCCTATATGGCATTTTCAGATCAAGTCCAAATTTTTGTGTAAAATTCCCTCTGGCTAGAATCAGGTTAAATTATCACCACTAATCTTTAAATTTTACTGCTTCCGGCTTCTTTTAGGTCAAGGATTCGCTATCGCCGGGCTGCGCCCGTCCTTGACCTAAAAGAGCCTCCAGCAGTTTTAT